>CAZFKF010000235.1:0-6907 GCA_964518805.1 uncultured Planctomycetaceae bacterium
ACGTTTACCTCTTTCTGCGGTACTTGCCGAATGCGACGACGCCGAAGGACTACGACGACGTTCCGCTCTCGGTCCTCTTGCCGGCGTTCATGCTTAGCGAGCTGAAGACGGCCTTTCTGATCGGCTTCCAGATCTATTTGCCGTTCCTGGTGATCGACATGGTGGTTGCCGCGGTCATGGTCTCGATGGGCATGATGATGATGCCGCCGGTGATGATTTCGCTGCCGCTGAAACTGATCCTGTTCGTGCTGCTCAACGGATGGCACCTGGTCGTGGGCATGCTCCTGGAAAGCTTCCAAGGATTCGGGTGAGGACAATGGATCCGCGGACGATCATCGACTTGGGACGCGAGGCGATCTGGATTTCGCTGCTTGTCGGCGCGCCCGTGCTGCTGACGGGCATGGTCGTCGGCTTGCTCATTGGGCTGCTCCAGGCCTTGACCCAGATCCAGGAGCAGACCGTGGCCTTCGTCCCCAAGATCGTCGCCATGGTGCTCGTCATTAGTCTGCTGCTTCCCTGGCTGCTGGCCCGCATGCTGGAATACTCCGGGGGATTGATCTCAGGAATTCCCGGCAGGTTCTGATGGACTGGCTCCAGCAAATCGACGTCGGCAAGTTCATTCTGTTCACGCTCGTCCTAACGCGGGTGAGCGGGTTGCTGATGACCGCGCCGATCTACGGGACGCCGGACATTCCCTTGCAGGTTCGGGCCCTGTTCGCATTCGCGATCTCGCTGCTGGTCGTGCCGAGCCAGTGGGGCGTCTCCGTGCCCGGCCTTGAGAACGTGCTGGAATACCTGCTGATGATCGGAAGCGAACTGGTGATCGGGCTGGCGCTGGGGTTGGGCATCACGATTCTGCTGTCGGGCATCGAGTTGGCCGGGCATCTGGTCGACCAGGTTAGCGGGATGTTGATTGCCGAAGTCGTCGACCCGTTCCAGGGCAACAACAGCTCCATCGTTTCGCGCATGTTGTTCTTCCTGACGGTTGCGATCTACGTTTCGCTGGGCGGGCACCGCTTGGCGATGGCGGGATTGCTGGACACGTTCCAGGCCATTCCGCCGGGCAGCGCGGCCATGCCTTCCCGCGCTTTGACCGAAACGATGGTGACGCTCGTCATCCAGAGCTTCGACCTCGGCTTCCGCGCTGCAGCCCCGGTGGTCGCATCGTTGCTGCTGGCCAACTTCGTGTTGGGACTGATCTCGCGGGCCATGCCGCAACTGAACCTGTTCGTGATGGGCTTTGGTTTGAACGCGATGCTCGCCCTGGGGGTTCTGGGAGTCTCCATCGGCGCTGCGGTTTGGGTCTTCCAGGACCAGATTGAGCCGACGATCCTCGAGGTGCTTGAGGCGGTGAGGAGTACGCAGTAGGCGGCGGGCTACGTCTTGGCACGGTGCACGGCCTGAAGCAACATGAACCACGGATCTCCCTTCCCTCCAATCCCCACTCTCTAATCTCCAGTCCCTAATCCCCCTCCATGGCCGAACACAGCGGCGACAAAACCCAAGACCCGACCCCGCATCGCCGGCAGAAGGCCCGCGAGGAAGGGAACGTCGCGCGAAGTCAGGACTTGGGATCGGCGGTGCTGCTCTTGGCCGGGCTGGGCGTGATGTGGATGAGCGTCGGCGCCCTGGTCGAGTTCCTGGCGGCCTACGGCCAGCGGCAGTTGGGAGGCGATCCCTGGCTCCAGACCGACACGGCCACGGCCGTGGCCCACTTCAACGGAATGCTCGTGGAGTTGGCCCCATACGTGGCTCCCATCCTAGGGCTGATGTTTGTGGCTGCGGTGATTGTCAACCTGGGGCAGATCGGGTTCTTCTTTCTTCCTTCCAAGATCGGGATGGACGTTTCGCGCATCAATCCCTTGTCGGCTTTGCAGCGAATGCTGTCGCTGGACAACGTGGTGCGACTGGCCTTCTCGCTGCTGAAGCTGAGCATCATCGGTGGGATTGCGTTCTCCTCCCTGTACCGGGACTTTGACCAGATTCTGGCCCTCAGCGGTCTGAGTTTTCCGGAGATCGCGATGACGATCTGGCAGCTCGTGTTTTGGACCGCCATGAAGATCGGCGTGGCTCTCTTGGTGCTCGCCATCTTCGATTACGGCTATCAATACTGGCGGCACGAGCAGGATCTGCGCATGACGCCGCAGGAAGTCCGCGAAGAGATGCGAACTCTGGAAGGCGATCCGCAGATCGCCGCACGCCGCCGCGCGGTGCAGCGGCAGTTGGTGGCAAACCTGTTGGCCAAAGCGGTGCCCAAGGCCGACGTCGTGGTCACCAACCCGACGGAACTGGCCGTTGCCATTCAGTACGACCCGGAACGCATGGCCGCACCGGTCGTGGTGGCCAAGGGGGCCGGCCCCCTGGCGCAGCAGATCCGGCGACTCGCCTTGGAGCACGGCATCCCCATCCTGGAGCGCAAGCCGTTGGCCCAGGCCCTCTATCGCGAGGTAGACGTGAATCATCCCGTCCCCCAAGACAAGTATGCCGCCGTCGCCGAAGTGCTCGCCTACGTTTACCGGCTCCAGGGCAAAAAGATCAACAAGCCCCGCGCGGCGTGACGCTTGCAGGGCGAAAAAGGCGGATGCGGAGACGGCGAGACGCACGCTGTGCGCGGGTCTCCCGACCGCGCACCGTGGGCGACCGAAGGTCTCCGGAACGCGAAGAAGCCGTGGGCCAGGCTGAAGCCGACGACTAGGGGACTCGCTGAGCCTCTCGTCGACTACCTACCCATGTCAGACCGGTTCCTTGCTTTTCTCAGTGTCTCTGTGCGTTGCCCGCTCTTCGTTGCCTTCTCCTCTCGCCGCATAGCCGTACTTGGCGATGTATCCGCTCCAGCGGCGGGCGATTTCCTCTCGCAGCTCCGGCGCGATCTGGTATTGGTTCTTCCGATAGCCGGCCTGACCCTTCATGTGGTCGGCGATGACCGGCAGGGCGTCCTCAAGGCCGCCCAGGTCGAGTTCTTCATACACCCGCCGCATCTGGCCGATCGGATCGGCCACCAAGTCCTCGTAGCGGATCTCGCAGAAGCGGCCGGCGGGCACAAGCTTTCGATCGCGCTCGAATGCCTCGTACATTTGCACGAGCGTCTCGAAGACGTGGTCTTCCAGTCCTTCAAAGCGAGGCGTTTGGAAGCCTTCGTCCTTGTAGAGGCGTTTCCACAGGTTGACGGTCGACGGGAACACGACGAAGGGATCACGCACAATGTGCACGAACCGAGCGTCGGGGAACATCTCCACCAAGGCTTTGACCCGGCCCGTGTGCGGAGGCGACTTGAGCACGATCCGCTTCGGCCGCCGGAACGTGATGCACTTCAGAAACCAGAGCAGTGTCTGCTTCCAGCGATCCGAATCGGCCGCCGCGAGCCCTTCAAGTGTTAGATACTCTTGATCCTGCGGCGGCCGATTGGGAAAGGCCATGGTCAGGTACGGCGACCTGGCCCCCAGATTGCACAGGGCGAACTCGTCCTCCTGGGGACTGTCCCACCGCAGCGCCATGGCATCGACCGGGCGGCGGTTGGGAAACATCCACTGGATCATCGGGGCCAGCACACGCCGCGACAGCACGAAGTGCGACGGCGCGAAGCAAGCGTAGTTATCTGGAAATGTATGCCGCGGGTCGAGGACCAACAACTCGTGCAGCAGAGTTGTCCCGGTGCGCCAATGGCCCAGGATGAAGATGGGCTGTTGCTCGATTTTCGTTCGGGCGATCTTACGCCCAAGGAGCATGCACTGAACAAGCCCGAGCAGCGAATTGACGACCGCGCTGATAAACGTGAGGAAGGCCATCCCAATGCGCAGCGGACCCACCTGGAACCGATTCCGCATCATCAACGCCAGCCACACGGAAACCGGCATCCCGTTCCAGAATCGCATGAACCAGAAGCGGTCTTTGTATCCCCCGGACGAAGTAACAACGGTCGATGGAGGACGAGCTGCCATGAAGTTCTGCCTCTTTCGGTCGCGTCAACCCGCGAAATGGGAGTTGGTTTCCTTGCCGGAAACCAGAGCCCTCGCGGCCATCGCGCGATACACATTATCTATATTGTTAAATCTTCCCGTTTGTCCGATTCGGCAATCGGTATTCCGAGGGCTATCCTAGCACCCTGTGCGAAGATTGGACAAGACAGATAGACGCTGTATCCAGTCCATTGCCGACGGGAAGGGCGTGTCCTCACAATGTCTTGAGTCGGCTGGCTCGCTAAGCTGCGTGAAATTCGCATGTTATCTATATAACGCATTCTTCGCGTGATGCTTGGCTTGCATTGGCTGTCCAAACCGGACTGGACAGTTCTGGGTGGTTCGGGTACTTTTCGCCCCTCTTCTCGTCACATCGATCGCGGACTCGTGCAAGCCCCTTTGGGGCGACCCTTAGAACGCTTCCAGGGAAACGAATGGCTTCAGGATCGTCAGCCCAAGCCGATGCAACGCGGCCGACGACAAGGGTCCAAGACCTGATTCTGCCGTTAGGTCTGATCGCCAGCGTGCTGGTGATTCTCGTTCCCTTACCGCCTGCGTTGATGGACCTTTTGCTGTCGGCCAACGTCACCGTGGCGGTGATCATGTTGCTGACGACGATCTACGTGCGCACTCCGCTGGAGTTCAATATCTTCCCCTCCCTGCTGTTGGCCACCACGCTATTCCGGTTGGTGCTCAACGTGGCCACGACCCGGCTCGTCCTGACCAGGGGCGGCTCGGCCGGTCTCTCGGCAGCGGGCGAAGTGATTAAGACGTTCGGCGAATTCGTGGCCGGAAACAACGTGGTGGTGGGGCTGATCATCTTTGTCATTATCGTGGTCATCCAGTTCGTGGTGATCACGAAAGGTGCGACGCGCATCAGCGAAGTCGCCGCCCGATTCGCCTTGGACGGCATGCCGGGAAGGCAGATGGCCATCGACGCCGACTTGAACGCCGGCAGCATCGACGAGCGCGAGGCCCAGCGTCGCCGTCAGGAAATCACCAAGCAGGCGGACTTCTTCGGGGCGATGGACGGTGCCAGCAAGTTCGTGCGCGGCGACGCCATCGCGGGCATCGTCATCACGTTGATCAACATCCTGGGCGGGCTTTTCATCGGCGTGATCGAGGACGGCATGACCCTGCGCAACGCGGCCTTGGTGTTCACCAAGTTGACGATCGGCGACGGGCTGGTGAGCCAGGTGCCGGCGTTCCTCATCTCCTTGGCCGCCGGCTTGCTCGTCACGCGGAGCACCTCGGAATCGAACCTCCCGGTGGAGTTCGTCAAGCAGTTGTTCTCGCGGCCTCAGGCGCTGGCCGTGGCGGGCGGATTCCTCGGGGTCCTCGTATTCACGAACCTGCCGCGCATTCCGCTCTTGGTGCTGGGCAGCGGATGCATCGGCCTGGCGTTGACGCTCAATCGACGCACGCTTCAGGCCAAGGCGACCGAAGACGCCAAACAGAAGGCCGAAACCGCCAAACCCCCGGCCGAACGCGTCGAGGACTACCTCTTGGTCGACCCGATGGAGGTGGAGATCGGCGTGGGGCTCATCCGCCTGGCCGACCCGAACCGCGGGGGCGATCTGCTGGAGCGGATTCACCGCATCCGCCAGAACGTGGCCGCCGATATCGGCATCATTTTGCCCAAGGTCCGCGTGCGCGACAACTTCAGGCTCGATCAACAGGAGTATCGCATCAAGATTGCCGACCAGCCGGTCGCCAACGCGTTGATTCAACCGGGGATGCTTCTGGCCATGGATTCGGGCATGACCACGGGCCAGATTCCCGGCATTCCCACCCGCGACCCGGCGTTCGGCAGCCCCGCCTTGTGGATCCAACCCGGCCTGCGCGAACAGGCCGAGATGTCGGGCTACACGGTCGTGGAGCCGGGCTCGGTGCTGGCCACGCACCTGACCGAAGTGATCCGCAAGCACGCCGACGAGATCCTCACGCGCGATGCCACCAAGCACCTCCTGGACGAACTGAAGAAGGCATCGCCGGCCGCGGTCGACGAGCTGATTCCCAACGTGATGAAGCTGGCCGAGGTGCAGCAGATTCTCCAGATGCTCTTGCGCGAGCAGGTGCCGATCCGGCAACTCAGTGTGATCCTCGAATCGCTCGGCGACTTCGCACCGCGAACCAAGGACCCAATCGTGCTCACCGAGCTGGTCCGCGCGCGGTTGGCGAGGACGATTTCGACCAAGTATCGCGACGCCCAGGGGCGGCTCCACGTGATCACGCTCGATCCGGCCTTGGAAGACCGCATCCGCGCCGGATTCGAGCATACGGAGCGGGGACTGTTTATTCGCATGTCGCCCCAGGCGGTCGAGATCACCTGCCGGCTGATTGCCGCCGAGGTGGAGAAGCTGGCGCGGGCCAATCGCTCTCCGGTCGTGCTGGTCAGCCCGCAGATCCGGGCAGCCCTGAAACAGATGTCCATGCCTCATCTGCCGAACCTGGTCGTGCTTTCCTACAACGAGATCACGCGGGACACCAAGATTGAATCGGCCGCGATGGTGGCCGACGTGAAATAGGCGCGGGGGCAGGAAGCAGAAAGCCGAGAGCGGAAAGCTGATGACTTGACGCTGATCGCCAACACAGATCATTCCATAAACCGTTTACCCGATGTGTGCGCAAGCTATGGAAGTCAAAACCTATCGTGCGGCGACGATGCATGAAGCCCTGGCAATGGTGCGGCGCGAGCTGGGGCCGGACGCGGCCGTGCTCCAGGCAAAGGAAGTCCCCGCCGGCAAATTGCTGGCACGCCTCTTGGGTGTCCGGCAAATCGAGGTCACGGCGTCGCTGGGAGTCAACGTGCCCAGCCGGCTCGCCAAACGGAGCCAGTCCGAGTCGATCGCCTCGGGCGCGGTTGGAGCCAGGAAGGCCGCGGCGGGGACGGCTTCCGCCACACGCGCGGCGTTGCAGCCGGCGACCGACGAGCCGGTCTCCGAGGAAGT
>CAZFKF010000236.1:0-6900 GCA_964518805.1 uncultured Planctomycetaceae bacterium
CGGGCCAAAGCGGGGAGCAGCGAATCGCTGGCCATTCTCCGCGACGGCAAGCGCATGACGTTGAACGTCGTCTGTCGCGAGCAGCCGTCCGATTTCGGAATGGCCCGCGCGAGTTCCCGCGGCCCGGCCCACAAGGAGTCCTCGAACTTCGACAAAATCGGCCTCGAAGTCGAAGATCTCACACCCGAGGTCGCCCAGCAGTTGGGGATCAAGGCGGAGCACGGTGTGGCCATCACGGACGTGCGTTCCGGCAGTCCGGCCGAATCGGCTGGCCTGACTAGCGGCATGGTGATCACGGAGGCGAACCACCGACCGGTCAAGACGGTCGACGATTTCCGCAAGGCGCTGGGCAGCAAGCCTTCGGAGAAGGGAGTGCTCCTCTTGGTGCGGTCGGCGGAAGGAAGCCGGTTTGTGGTGGTGCAGGTCGAGTCGAAGTGACCACCCCTGCTCCTCGCGTCGACGGGAACAGGTGACGCCCCGGCCTCCGGGGTCTGAGGTGCGGAAGACTAGTCATGTCCGTCTTCTGGCCCAGGCTCCGGAGGCCTTCTTCGCATACAGGCTGGCGCGCGTGAAATCCGCAGCGCGATGAACAACCGACGCGCAACCTTTGCGGGACGCCAAGGTTCAATGCTCTGCCACCAGCGTGGTTTGGACGCGTTCCGGTTTCCCGTCGCGGGCGAGCGTTACGGTAACGGTGTCTCCGACGCGATGGCTCTGCTCGACGTCCAGGAGATCATCGGTCGAAGCGATTGCCGTATTGTCGACCGCCACGATGAGATCACCGAGGAGGATTTTCCCGTTGGGAAGGCGGCGGGTCGGCCGGATGCCGGCCTTTGCGGCGGGGCTCCCGGGCAGAACGTTCAGCACAAGGACGCCTCGGAGCCCGAGACGTCCGGTCCATTGGTCGGGGGCTGGTTCTACGCCGATCGTCGGTTGGATGACCTTCCCGTGTTGGATCAACTCGGCGACAATGCGGTTGACCCTGTCGACGGGGATGGCAAATCCCACGCCGGCAAATGCTCCCGAGGGACTTAAGATGGCCGAGTTGATGCCGATCAGCCGGCCGGAACTGTCCAGCAGCGGTCCGCCGCTGTTGCCCGGGTTGATGGCCGCGTCAATCTGAATGACCCCCTTGATCCGGCGTCCCGAAGCGGCCGACACCTGGCGACCGAGGGCGCTGACAATTCCCGTTGTCAGGGAATGGTCCAGGCCGAACGGATTGCCGATGGCGAACACCTTCTGACCCACCTGGAGATCGCGGGAAGTGCCCACCAAGACCGGCTGCAATCGCTCCTTGGCCCCATCGATTGCCAGCACGGCGAGATCGCCGTCGGGGTAGGCTCCCACGAGCCGCGCTTTCCACGTCGAGCGGTCTGCCAGGGTGACCTGGGCCGCGTCGCCTCCGTGGATGACGTGGTAGTTGGTGACAATATGCCCCTGCGCATCCCAGACGAAGCCCGATCCGCTGCCCTCGGGAATCTGCTGCACGTCCATGCTGAAGAAGTCCGTCACCGCGCTCACCAGCGTGGTGATGTGGACGACCGACGGGGAGTTCCGGCGGAAGATGGCGATCGCCGTGCGCTCTTCTTCGCCGAGGTCCGCGCGGGGAGTAACGGGCCTCAGTCCCGACTCGCCGTTCGACGCCGGTTGGGATTTACGCTTCGAGTCCCTGGCTTCGTTCGCCGGTGCCGACGCCCGCGACGTCTTTGCCATGGATTCGGCGGAAGTCATGGGCGGCTCCGGCGCGGCTTCCTTCGCCGTGTCGTTTCGGCTCGTGTCGCTGGGGGCCGGGATGTTGGCCGACTCCTCGCGCGACTGTTGTTCGCGCGCCGCGGCACTGCTCGCAGGCGGCGACTCCTCGTCCGTGTCCATCGCGCGTCGGCAAGCCCAAGCTGCCAACGCTGCGAGAATGACCGCGACCGATGCGACCAAGAACTTGGAATGAATGCCGACCGATCGCCGTGGACCGTTGCTGTGCGACATGAAGTCACCTGTTCTGGTGGCAGGACGGTTTCCCCACTCCTCGATGATGGTACCTGTCGTGTTCCGCTGACGAAAGGCCCTCCCCTGGGGCTCAGCGGCCGGCATGGACCGCGGGGATACAGTATCGGGGACGACGTCGGCACTAGCCGCTGCGTACGATCCGCCAGCAGCGGTGGATGCGGCGGTTGCGGAAGTCGGGTGGCACGGTCTGGCGGCTGATCTCGCGGATCGTGGCCCCGGCGACCAGGTCGGCGGCGAACTTGAACCTGCGGAAATTGGTCGAGAAGAAGATCACCCCGCCCGGGGCCATCCATGGCAGCAGGCGGTTGAGCAGTTCGACGTGGTCGCGCTGGACGTCCCAGAAGCGATCGAGGCGCTTGCTGTTGGAGAACGTCGGCGGATCGACGACCGCGAGGTCGTACGCGCCCAGCCGGGGGCGGTGCTTAAGAAACCGCATGGCGTCGGCCCGGACGAAGTGGTGCGCGTCGCCCGCGAAACCGTTGAGACCCATATTCTGCTCGGCCCACCCGAGGTAGGTGTTCGAGAGGTCGACGCTGGTGGTCGACTCCGCCCCGCCCGCCGCCGCGTACACGCTGAACGCCCCGGTGTAGGCGAAGAGATTGAGGAACCGCTTGCCCTGGGCCATGGAGCGGACCATCGAGCGGGTGATGCGGTGATCGAGGAACAGGCCCGTGTCGAGATAGTCGGACAAGTTGACGCGGAACTTCAGGCCGCCTTCCGAGGCCACGACAATCCGCTCCTCTTGGGCCACGCGCCGGTACTGGGCTTCGGGCCGCTGCCGGCGGCGGCGCTTGGCGAAGATGTTCGACGGCGGCACGCCGAGGGCCTCGCCGGCGGTGCGGGCCATGAGGTCGAGCCAGTCGGCGTGCTCGGCGGCCGTGTGCTCGTTGGGCCGGGCATATTCGGCGATGTGCAGGCAGTCTTCGTAGCGGTCCACGGCCAGTGGAACCTCGGGGATGTCGCGATCGTAGATTCGGTAGCAGGTGATGCCCATCTTCGCCGGCCAGCGGCGGAAATGCCGGGCCCGCTTGGCAAGTCGCACGCGGAACAACTCGGCCTGCTGACGCGCCTTGGCGCTGAGGCCGCCGAAGGCGGGCTTGGCGGCGCTTCCATCCCTTTCGCGCCGATCGGTCTTCTCAGGCTCTTCGCGACGGCCCGGAGGGGCCGTCCCGCGGTCCGCTGCCTCGGCCGGTCGCGGTTCCACCGGCGGACCGCTGGGGCGCGGGCCGTGGAACTGATAGAGCGTACACTCGATGCGGCCGTTGTACAGTTTTCGCCGCCGATCGGCCGATTGGCCGACGAGGGCTTGAAAGTCGGGATGTGCGGCGAGAATGTAGTGCGACCAGGTCTTCAAGCGGCGAAGAACCTGGGGCATCGAGCGGTAGAGGGCCTCGATCTCGTCGCGCTCGCCCAGGCGCTCGCCGTAGGGCGGATTGCAGATGACGCAGCCGTAGTCCTCGCCGCTTTGGAGTTCGCCGAAGGCCTTGCGCTCGAAGCGGACGTCCCTCTCGACGCCGGCACGGACCGCGTTCTGCCGGGCCAAGCGCAGGGCTTCCTCGTCCACATCGCTGCCGAGGATCGTACCGGGGAGATCCGGCCGGGCCAAGGCCAAGGCCTCGTCGCGGGCTCGCCGCCAGCAGGCTTGCGGCAGGCGAGGCCACGACTCGCCCGCAAACTTTCGATGGAGCCCCGGGGCGAGATTCCGCCCGATCAACGCCGCCTCGATCGGGATCGTGCCCGTGCCGCAGAACGGATCGATCAGCGGTCGCTCGGGGCGCCAGAAGCTCAACAGTACCATGGCCGCCGCCAAGGTTTCCTTGAGCGGGGCTTGGCCGGCCAGCGGGCGGTAGCCGCGCTTGTTCAGGCCCGGTCCGGTCGTGTCGAGCGTCAGCGTTGCGAGGTCATCGAGCAAAGCGATTTCGACGCTGCACCGCGGCCCGGTCTCGGGCAACTCGGAGACGCGGTGGGCGGCCTTGAGTTTCTCGACGATCGCCTTTTTGACGATCTTCTGGCAGGCCGGCACGCTGGAGAGTTGCGACTTGCGCGAGCGGCCCGTCACCGGGAATTCGGCGTCCGGCGGTATCCACGCTTCCCAAGGCGCGGCGTAGGTCTGGTCGAACAGTGCGCCGAAATCCGTGGCCTCGAACGCCGCCAGACGCACCAGCACCCGATCGGCCGCGCGGAGCCAAAGGTTCGTCCGGCAGACGGCGTTTTCGTCGCCTTCAAAGAGCATCCGGCCGGGCTGGATCGTCCGGCTCGGATAGCCGAGAGCCGCCAACTCGCGGGCAACGACGGCTTCCAGGCCAAAAGTCGAAGTAGCGATCAGGTCGAGCATTCAACCACGCAGTTCGTTGACCACCAGAACAATTCGGCGAACGGCCTCGTCGATTTCAGCCTCGGTCGTGGTGATGCCCAGGCTGAAGCGCAGGCTGCTGGCCACGATCGGCTTGGGCAGGCCCATGGCCTGGAGCGTGGGCGACAGTTCGCTCGATCCGCTGGAACACGCCGAGCCCACCGAGCAGGCCACACCGGCCAGGTCGAGGGCCATCAGCAACATCTGGCCGTCGAGGCCGGGAAAAGCCGCGTTGGTCGTGTGGGGAAGGCGCCCGGCGCCGGCGCCGTTGATCACCACATCCGAGATGCCGGCCTTCAGGCCCGCCTCGAAGCGGTCGCGAAGTTGTGTGAGCGAGCGAAGATGGGCCTCGGGGTCTCGATGCCAGATGTCGAGCGCGGCCGCCATGCCGACCACCAGAGGCACGCATTCGGTTCCCGGGCGGATACCCCACTGCTGATGTCCGCCGAAATGGAGCGGCTCCAGGGATACGCCGTCGCGCAGAAGCAACGCCCCGATTCCAAGGGGCCCGCCGAACTTGTGGGCCGCCACGCTCAAAGCGTCCACGCCCAAGTCGCGAAAGTCGATCGGCAGCTTGCCGGCCACCTGCACGGCGTCGGTGTGCACGGCGATGCCGGCGCCGCGGCACGCGCGGGCGAGTTCGGCCACGGGCTGGAGCACGCCGGTTTCGTGGTTTCCGAGCATCACGCTCACCAGGCGAGTCTCAGGGCGCAACAGGCCCGCAAGCAAGTCGGCCCGCACCACGCCGTCGGGACGGACGCCAAGGACGTCCACGCGCCAGCCGAGGTCCATGAGGTGCTGGGCCGGTTCGAGCACGCTGGCGTGCTCGATGGCCGAGACGATCACCTGCCCCGGCCCGGCCTTCCGGTCGCCCTGCGCGATGCCGACGACGGCCAGCGTGTTCGCCTCCGTGCCGCCGCTGGTGAAGATCAGCCGGTCCGCGCGAGGACCGGAAACGTTCGCTCCAAGCAGTTCCGCCATCCTCTCCCGGGCATCTTCCACGAGGCGCCGGGCCTTCTGGCCCGGTTGGTGCTGGCTGGCAGGGTTGGCGTACCCATCTCGCCAGCAGCGAACCATGGCGTCAATCACCTCCGGACGGGTGGGCGTCGTGGCGTTGTGGTCGAGGTAGATGGTCTCCATAGGTCAATTGTCACCCAGGTCGTGCGGACAGACAAGGGCAACGAGACGCTCGTTCGGGCCCGTGGACCGCCTGGCGGGAGATTCCGCGGTAGCAGACCGGTTCGTTCCCTTCCAGCCGGCGCGGCGATCGGCGGCAACCCTCACCGGACAGGCGGTTCGCGGCGCCAGCACGCCGGCAGGTTGGTCTTCGTCTGCACCAGGATCTCGCGGATAGCCTGCCGGTCGTCCTGCGAAAGATGCGGAAACTCGCTCGCTTCCGCCGCGCCGTTCAAGATCGCCCACAGCCGCGTGAGGGTGCGCTCCCGGACCGGCGCCGGCAACGCATCGAACGCCTTCGAGTCGATGAGGTAACTGCACGGATGCTTGAACAGCCTCCGGCCGAGGTCGAATTCTCGCAGCGATCGCCCTCGCTTGTCGCGCGGACCGATCGACGCGAAGTGATCGGCGAACCCGGACGTGCCTCGGATGCGATCGGTCAAAGGGGCCTCGCCCACGAGGAGCAGGCAGTTGAGGAGGTCTTCGGCGGCCGCATCGAATCGCCGGTCGATGCTTTCGATGGGCGTCGAGGCGGGCTTGCCGGACATCGCATTGAGCACTTCTTGATCGCGCTGAGCGAGCATCGCCTGGTACCCGGCCAGGGTGATTTGGTTGTGGACGGTCGCCTGGTGTTCGAGGACCATCAGCGCGACAAGGTCGCTGTGCGGCGATAGATAGGGGCGCACGTCGAATCGCTTTGCCAGGTCCGTGAGATTCGCGCCGCTGTGGCGGTCGAGTTTCTCCGGATCCTCCGTTCCGCGGAGCACGGCATTGCCCATGTGCCGTTGGCGGCCGTGGCTGCCGGTGACGTACCAGCCGCCCCATCGCTCGGCCAGCGGGCTGTGGTGCGTGGTGTGAAACGACCCCGCGCTGAGGATCGGTGATCCGGAGACGCCGGGGAAAACCGACCGCACCAGCAACCCCGGCGCGACTTGCGTGAGCGCCGAGGCGTGGCACTGGAGACAGTCGTCGGATTGGCGGACGAGCTGGGGACGGTCGGTCTTCGCCTGGCGGAGCGTGTAGAAGACCGGCCCCACGCGCGGGGCGATCGAGACGATTTCCAGGACCTCGCCGTCCTGCACCCAGCCGACGTAGGAGTCGTCGTTAAAGTAGATCGCCCTCGGCCGCCTCGGCCCGATGTGGCTTTTCTGTAAGCTGGTCTTTGAAAAAACCAGGGTCTGGGACTCTTTCGAGATCCCAAGCTCGCGCAGCACGCCAGCCAGATAACCGTGCCGAGGATCGTGCGCCAACTGCTTGTTCGCCGCGGCCAGGCGAGTTGCCAATGCGGCCGCGGGATCGTCGTGCGGGCCGCGAAGGTAATGGATCGGCTCTCGCTCCAAAACGAACTGCGCCCGGGACGGGCTGGG
>CAZFKF010000237.1:0-6892 GCA_964518805.1 uncultured Planctomycetaceae bacterium
GATATCCACTCATCTCAATTGCTCCTTTGGCGACCACTCCCTCGCCGCCGCAATGCAAGCCGTCGGAATCACACCTCAGTTCGTCAGGTTATGCCCAATCCGGTGCGACCCTCTCCTGCACCAGGCGCATCTTCCCATAATATAGCTAATGAGGTGGGTGTCAAGGAGCGGTCTTCGTCTTCAGTTTGATGCCGACCGATCAAGGCGATTTCTGCCCCAGGAAACACCCCACATCTCGTCGAGATACGCGTTGTGGCTAAATCTATACCACCCATAGGTGCGTACTGCGGCCCTTCGGTTATCTGGCGGTAAGAACGCGCCACGCGCTTAACTGGGCACCCCTTGGGGGATCGAAACGGCCTAGTGGCTGCCACCCGGAAGCGAGGTTGTCACCACGGCGCGACGGACAAGCAAGTAGTTGACGCCCCGATATTCAGTCACGGTTCCGCTGACTCTCCAGCGGAGTTGGCCAGGATAGCCTGACACGGCCCGCGCGACTCTCTCCAAGTTCAGATTCTCCAGGCCTACCATCGGAACCTTTCCCCGGTCCGCGACGAAGACGAGACGCTGATTGGCGGTCTCGAAATGGCCCAGTTGGTCGACCACCTCGGTGCCTTCGCGGAGACGGCCCCGGACCTGCTCTGCGGAAACGTCATCACGGACAGGCGTGGGAGGCTGGGAACCAGCCGGTTGATTGAGGCTTGTCTTCTGGGCAGCCACAAGCCCTGTCAGGATGAGGCAGGCCGTCCATCCGAGTCCCAGCCTGCGCCAAATCCATGTCCCGCTACCGCGAGGGTTGGTCGGCATTCGCAGTGGATCTCGCTTGATGTCCGCCAAGGATTGCATCCGGGTTGTGTCAGCCGGGCTTGGGCATGGCACAGCTTTGCAGCACGAACACCGACCCCAGGGATAGCAGGAACCAGCTGACCCATTCGGGCGGCTTGAATGCCTTTCCTGACAACTTAGGTTCTCCCGCCCCCATCGATTCCAGTGTGGCACTGGCGACGGCCACCGGGTGGCCGGTTTGTTGCGCAAGGAACTTCGTGGCCTTCGGAGTCAACACAAACGCGTCGACCATCCGCAGTTCGAATCCCAACAGCAACAGCACGACGCCTGCCAGGAACACGTGATACCGCGTGATGTCCATGGCGTTGCTCCAACTTCAACGCAGCCGCTCGCCGTCGAGCCCCACCCGCGACCTCGCCGTTCGCAGCCTCGCACCTTCCTTCTCATCGAAGCTTGTCCAGGGAGGACTTCAACAAGCATGCCGCCGTGACGGTTCTGCCGATGGCACGGGCGATGCGGGAAGCGCATTGTCGAACGTGCCCGGACTACCGAGGCAGCTCGAAATCCTTGCGGAAGTTGTAGTTCTCGTTGTGGTAGTCGAAGTCCCAGTCCGTGAGGCCCACATTGATCTTCAGGTCGAGATACGTGTACTCCTCCATCAACCGCGGCTCGCCGCCAGCCTGCTCGGGCCAGGTGTACGACGCATAGCGGATCGGGAGTTGCAGCTCGTCGTCGATGAAGATCCGTGCTTGGCAGTAGCGGAAGTACGGTCGCGGGTTCGGATGCGTCACTTGAACCACCGTGCACACGCGCCCGTTGATCTTGGCTCCGGTGAAGTACTTCACCTCGCACTCCTGGTAATGTATGTCCTCCCTGGCCACTTCCAGGAGCCGCTTCAGCATGGTCTGAAATCCGATTTCGGTGATGGGATAGCGGTTGTGCTGCATGGCCAATTCGCCGTTCGGCTCCAACGCGGCCGTCACGAAGGGCATTCGCAGGCCGCCCCGCCTCGCAATGATCTTGCCATCGTACTTCCCGTCAAAGAAGAGCACCTCGCGATCCCGCACTTCTGCGGGCGACAGGAACCGCAGGTAAACGGCAAACGCCCGGACTGTCTTCCCCTGTTCCACCTTGCCGTGGCGGAGCTTCATGAAAAGAAACTCCGGCTCCGAGAGCCGGCCGTCGATCAGTTCGCGCTTGACCAGGGTGCAGGTGTAATCCTTGACCTGTTCGTCGATCGCGCGGTAGCGTTCGGCCGCGTATTTGACCACCTGGGTCAGGGGATGCTCCTCCGGGGTTTCGCCGCCGGCGGCCGTTGCAGCAAGAGTCAACGTCAGAATGCCAATCAATCCACTGTTCCGCAGCATGCAGGGAATCTCCGTCGGTGCGTCGATGGCGCGAATACACAATCATACAACACAGACGAATGCCGCCTCGTGGGCGTCCAAGGAATCGTTGAATCCGGCGACAAGGACACTCTCGGTCCGCGAAATCCGCATAACCCGAAGATCTCGCCCGTCGACTGCCTCTTTCCACGATGGCCTACGATCTCGTCAATCCCGGTCCCTTGGGCAATCTGGTTCGGCATTGTCGTGCATGACCGCCGAAAGGAACGCCCCTGCATCGTTCCCGCCGCCGGTCCTAAGGCTCCGCCGGGGGGCAGGCGAATCCCTCAAGATTTCATGCACTCGACACTGCACAGACCTTGTCGAACCAAAGTGTATGCGACATTTCTTCTTTCTCAGCAACGCGGCCAACGGAGACGACCGCCGGAATAATCCGTGCAACGGGTCACACCCTCAAGACCGAACCGCTGGGGTCCCCTCCTGCGACTCTCGAACCAGGATTCGGGCAAATTCTGTCCCCATGGGCGCGGCAGGGCCGCTAAGCAAGATGAGCCCGCTGAAGCGAAGTCCGACGCGAGAGGCAGCAGAAAGGAGCAGAACAGTAAGCGGCGGGCTCATCCCCACACTTCGGTTGCCGGTGAACCGAGGTGATCAGAACGCCTTCTTGAAGCATGCACTCCCTTTGTGGCATTTCAACAAGCCACAGCACGTTCGGCTCCTTGTGTCGGCCACGCCTACGACTCCGGCACAAGGAGCCGCTTTTTTTTGAGAACGGTCGGGCGACCCGCTGGCGACTGAGGGTCAGGAGACGAGTCGACGGCCACGGAGCCAGGCTGCATCACGCCCGACACGGAGGTGTGTCTTCGGTTCCGTCGGCTGACTCGTGATGTTCATCGGCCGCAAGGGCCTCAATCCATTCGTATTCCCGGAAGGCCATTGCCCCGCGGGTGGTGGCAAACTGCTCCGGAGCCTTCTTCTGGACGGCGAGGAACGCCGGAAAACACTCCTGAAACGCGTCGACGATCACCGGATCGAAATGCTGGCCTTTCGCGCCCAGAATGAGACCGCGCGCGTGCGAAGGGGAGTACGCCGGCTTGTAGGGGCGCACCGAAGTCAAGGCGTCGTACACGTCAGCCAAGGCCACGATTCGGGCCGGCAACGGGATCTGGTGCCCGGCCAAGCCGGTCGGATATCCGGTTCCATCAAAACGCTCGTGATGGAAGCGAGCGATCATGGCGGCCATCGCGAGAAAGCCGCCGCCTTGGGACCACGCAACGGCTTCGTCGAGGAGGTTCGCCCCAATGATCGTATGCCGCTTCATGATCTCGAATTCGTCCGGCGTGAGGCGTCCCGGCTTCAGGAGGATCTCGTCGCAGATTCCTACCTTCCCGATGTCGTGCAACGGACTCGATCGATACAGGTCATCGAGGAGACGCCGGTTGAGTTGACTGGCGTAGGGCCCCCGGCGCGCCAAATGCTCGGCAAGAATCTGGCTGTAGGCCCGCATCCGCGTCAGGTGTCCTGCGGTATCCTGGTCGCGCGACTCCGCGACCTTGGCCAACATGAACAGGGCAACATCCTGCGTGGCGATGATTTCCTCGAGGCGGCGCTCGGCAATCGCCTTGAGTTCGGCATTGTGCGCTTGGATTTCGTCCTGGATCGCCGCGACCCGGGTCTTGGCCTGATGCAGTTGGAGATGCAGCCGGACTCTCGACAACAAGTCCTGCGGATCGAACGGCTTGATGATGTAGTCGTCGGCTCCGCACTCGTAGGCGTGCAATTGTTCCTCGCGCGACGATCGCGCCGAGATCATGACGACCTGCGCGCTTGAGACGGCCTCGTCCGTCTTGATACAGCGACACGTCTCGTATCCGTCCATACCTGGCATCCCGATGTCCAGGAGAACGAGATCGGGTCGGAAGCCCCGCAGCATGCCCAGGGCCTCGCTTCCCGTGCCGACCTCCTCCGAAACATAGTGCTGGAGCACGGTCTTGAGCAGTCGGCGCACGGCCACGTCATCGTCGACAATCAAGATGCGAGAGGGTTCGTCGCTATTCATAAAAAAGAACCGTGCAGTGTTCTGTGGCGAACTGCTCCATGTCCGCAGCGATCCGCTCCGCTGCGGAGGCGTCGCGGCGACTCCGCAGCGGAGCGGTTCGAACGTGGAGTTCGCGGCGAAGCCCGCGATCATCCCCCACCACTCGGCGCAAGTATAGCTTCTGCAATTGGAGCAATTGGGGGATATGGGATCGCCTGGGGTAAAAGGGCAGGTTGTAGCGAGTGGTCTCATTTTGCCGACTGGCAAATGGACCGTACCGACTCCCCCGCCTGCCCGACCGGTCAAGATAGGGTCACGAGAACCAGAGAGAAGCAGCCATAGGCAGAAGAATCACGATCGCCAGAGCGAAGCTCGCCCTGCGAACACTCCCTGTGCGATCCTCTCCCGACAGAAAGAGGTGACCGCCAACCTTGAGGGCCGACTCGACAAGCCAGTTCGCGTTTCCGCCACTGCGCGCCTTTCGGCTCGCCGTTCTCGGGGCTGCCCTCGGCTCACTTCCGCCGCAGCGTGAACGCCGTGTAATGCAGTCCGGTGTCTTCGTCGACGATCACGGAACCGCCGGGGGCGAGGTAGCGCTGGATGACCTCAAAGGGCGGCAGCGGGTGCGTTTCAAGGGCCGAATCGAGGGCCTTGAAGAACGGGTTGCGCTGCGACTGCGATCGCAGATTGTCGCGGACCTGCTGGCTGAGCGCCAGGTCGTAGAGGAATCGCATGCCTTCCTCGGGTCGCTGGAAGCCGAGCAAGGCGGCCTTTTTGCTGCCGCTGCGGCGCACCAGTTTTGTGGCCACAAGCTTGTAGTCGAGCGCGGCGCCTAGCGAGTCGGCAGGCGCGGCGGCGGTCGCCACCACCTTCTCAAAGAGCGACGAATGATCGGTGATCATTAGGTAGTCGCCGAACACGGCGAAGCACGGGCGCGGCGGAGCCGGGCGGTCTGGGGCCGGGTTGCGCGAGCCCACGTTCACCTGGTAGTAATCCTTGCCCGAGGTCGACAGGCGCACGAGACGATCCTTGTACTTCGCCCCGATCTTCTCGAGGACCCTCTGCATGGCGGCCGCATCCTTGACCTTCACGGCCAGCAGCAAGGACGAACTGGTGGGAGTCACGGGCCGCTCGATCCAATTCACGTACGTCACCCGTCCTTCCAGCGCCGGCAGAATCTGGGCTTGAAGGTCCACCTCCAGCGGCTCCTCGATGTTCCGCTTGAGTTGACTCGCCAGCGAGCCCTCGCCGCGGATGCTGTCGTAGACCTTTTCAATCGCCTTGTACGAGCGTTTGAAGTCCCAGTGGAAGGTCATGTAGGCCGCCACGTCGTTGGGCACCCAGACTTCGGGCGAACTCTCGCCGTCGGTCAGCGCCAGCACGTCAAAGACGCCGCTTCGCGGGTTTTCCAGCAGCAGATGCGCTTGAGAGATCGCGTCGAACTGTCCGGCGTCGAAGGCCATCGTGCCTCCCGCGCCCTGGAGGCCGTCCAGGCCGAGCGTCGGGAGCAGCGCCAGGACCAACTGAAGGCCAGGGTTTCGTTGTCCTGCGGCCCGGAGGATCGCTACGGGATCGACAAACCAGATCACCTGCGACTCTTCGCCTTTGTCGCCACGACACCGGCTCAGTATGGCGGCAAAATTGGCGTTGTCGTTAAGTGTCTTACCGCTTCCGCCGTTCCAGACCTCAAGGATCGGACGAGCGACCTGAACGCTTGTGGCGAGGACCAGGGTTGCGTCTTTCTCGAAGAACACGACCTTGCGTCGCTGGGGCCCGACGCCGTCGTAGATGCTCACCTCGGTTCCACCGACGTTCTCCTGCGACTTGGCGGCCCCGGACTTGTCCAGGAACCCGGTCGCGCGCTGCCACAGTCCGCGGGCGTTGGCCACCTGGTTCCCGGTGTCCAGTAGAATCACGACCGCGGGACCTTCGTCCTCGGTGGGCACCAGGGCGAACGTGAACTCGCCTTGTGGAATGGACAGGATCTCGGGCAACGACAGCCCGATCTGTTCCTTGGCCTTTGCCACCAGGTCGGCGGCCGAGCCGTAGAGGTATTTGACCAGCGGGCTGAGTTGCGGGTCCTGACTCATGCGGCCCATCGCGGTGTTCATGAACCGCTTGGCGAGGTCGGGGCAATCGGCCACGGAGACGAGCAGCGCCGTCTTCTCGGGCAGCAACTTGGCTGCCGGTGGACGCGACCACGCCGTGGCCGGGCCAAGGGATCCTACGGCGAGCACCGCCACCAGCGCAGTCCATGGAGACAAGCGACGACGATTCTGGAGCATCGAACCTACCTCCGCCGTTTAAGAAGAGCGAACTTCCGCAAACTCGATCTATTGCCAAGTTGAACGTCTGCCGGCCCAAGAAACAAGGGCATCGGCGACGTTCTTTGCATTGCCCGTCTCCGTGGTGCGAGTTTCAGCCCGTAGTGGATTCGTCGACGCTAGGGCACATATGGTCAGGGACGACAGGCTGAAGCCCGCCCGACGAACGCTCGGCCCAGGGTTGCACCCCACCCTGGACGACGGGACCGAACCAGCCGCGAATCCGTCACAGACTGTCGCCACACGGACTCGCGCCGTCCCAGGCGGCGAGTTTCCACGGATGAAACTCGGCCCGGCGTGACTAAACTGGAGTTCCAGCCCAGTGGTCTGTCCAAATTGAGTCTACGGGTGCCACGGTTGGCTTGTCCAACCGTGCTTCCAGCACTGCTGGGCAAGCC
>CAZFKF010000238.1:0-6867 GCA_964518805.1 uncultured Planctomycetaceae bacterium
GAGTGCGTTGTCGAACGCGTTGGTGGGCGCGGAAGTGGTTGAGACGGGCCGCGCCCGGCCCACGACCGGCAGGCCAATTCTCGTCGCCCGGCCGGACCTGACGCCGGAGTTGATCGGAATCGATCCGGCCAGTGTCGAAGTCCTCCCTTGCGACTCGCCCGCTCTGGCCAACCTGGTGATTGTCGATTGTCCGGACCCCGACACCACGGAAACGGCCGACGCTCCAGGCACTAACCTTGCCCGGCTGCGTCAAATTCTGCCGCACTGCGACGTGCTGTTGGTCGTTTCGACGCAGCAGAAGTATCGCAGCGCGCGAGTTGCGGAAGAGCTTGCCGCGGCAGCCGCTGGGGCGCGGTTGGTGTTCGTGCAGACGCACGCCGATTGCGACGGCGACGTGCGCAACGACTGGCGTCAGATTCTCGAACCCCGTTACGACCCGTCGCACATCTTCCTGATCGATTCGCTCTCCGCGCTGTCCGATGCCCAGAAGGGCATTGAGCCGCGCGGTGAGTTTGCTGCCCTGGTCGACCTCCTCACGCGTCAGTTGGCCGGCAGCGCAGCGGCCCGCATCCGGCGGGCGAATCTCCTCGACCTTGCGGAGGAGACCCTCGCTGCGTGCCGTCGGCGGATCGATGAGGCGATGCCCGCGGTGCGGCGATTGGAGGGTGCGATCCAAGAGCAGCGATCGCGTCTGGCGGCCCGGCTCGCCCAGGAAATGCGAGCGGACCTGCTTGCCAGCCGGCGGCAATGGGAAAGCCGGCTGTTAGGCGAAGTGCTTTCGCGATGGGGATTCAGCCCTTTTTCCCTGGTTCTGCGTTTGTACCACAACATCGGCGGCCTGGTGGTTCGCGGCCTCGTGCTCCGCGCCCGGACTCCGGCCCAAATGGCCCTCTGGGGTGCCATGGAAGGCGTGCGATCGTGGCAGGAATTTCGCCGCCGCCGTCAGGCGGATGCGGGCGCGACCCGAGCCGTGGCGAGTTGCTGGGACGAGGCGGAACTGCGGGGAGCGGCCCTGGTTCTCGACGGCTACGCGACGGAGGCAGGGCTCGATCGAGAATCCTCGCGCGTTGAGTCGGTCTTTCAGGAAGCCGCCGCTGCCGCGACCAGCGTGGCCGACACCCTGGCCACGGAGCTTCAAGCCCTCTTGAGCCGGGCCGCCCAGCGCCACACGGGTTGGTGGACGCGCTATCGGTTCGACTTCCTCTTCCTGGTCGTGCTCGTCGGGCTCTTCTTCCGGCCAGCCAAGAACTTCTTCTACGATTCGTGGCTGGCCTCGCCCGCGTCGCCGCTCCTTGGTCTGGACTTCTACATCCTTTCGGCCTTCTGGCTGACGGTGTGGTGCGGCATTCTGTTGTGGCGATTCACCGGCCGGCTGCGCCGCGGGCTCAGCCGCGAAATCGGCCAATTGGCCGAAGGCTGGGCGACTCCGCGCCTGGCTAACGGGATCTTTGCCCAGCTCGAATCCCAATGCCGCGCCGTGGAGCAATTCCGCGACGGACTTGTCCGGCTCGAACAGCACGTCGCCACGCTCCGCCGCCAGATCGCCCAGCCCAGCAGACTCTCGGGCCAGCAAAGTCAATAGGACCCGCGGCCCAGCCAGCAGGCTGCACTCTGTGAAGGTCACCGAAAACGCACCGCAAGCGGCGATTACGCGCCGCGTCATTCCAAGGCAATCGAACGGATCTCGATCACCGCGCCGGTCTTGGCGGCCGGATCGAGACGCAGGCCGGTGACGCAGCCGCTCCAATGCGGGTTTTTGGCCACGTCGAAGGCGTAGCGGTGGAACTGGCCGTCGCCCGCAGTGGGAAGCGTGATGCTGCCGTCTTCGGTCATGTCGGGATGCGACGCGGTGGACCAGAACAACTGCATGCCGCTGGGCTGGCTGACGCGCAACTCGATCACGAATCGCCGGTAGCGGCTCGCACGCAAGCGCAGACCGTGGAGCGTATAGGAGGGGTCGTCGGAATTCGCTTGGGCGCGGAGCACGCCATCGGCCAGTTTCACGTCGGCCAGCCCCATCATCGCCTGCCAGGCGGTGAGTTGCTTGTCCGTCCAGCGGTCCGCGGCAGCCGGCGTCTTGGCGGCTGCGGCCCGGGCCTCGATGTACCACGAGTCGCGAGGCGCCAGCCCGACGTCTTCGGGAGCAATGTCCACGTGCTCCTTGGGGGCTTCGGTGAATACGTTGCGGATAACGTCGAGGTACGAGAAGCCGTAGCCCCGCGTGGGCTCGATGTAGTGCCCTTCGCCGAACTCGTTGGAACAGCAAAAGATGATCGTCTTGTCCGGCGAAAAGTCGCCGGCGGTATTGGCAGTGCTGGTGCGCGAGTCCATCAGGGCCTTGGCCCGCAGGCAGAGGTCGCGGAACTTCTCGGGCGTGTTTTCCGACCAGAAGAAAGGCGTCTCCTTCCAGGGGCGCGAATCCCAGCCCATCATCGCCGCAGTGATATCCGGCAGAACGCCGAGGTCGCGTTTGAACTTCCAGATCGCCTCCTGCTGATCGATGAAGCCCTCGAACGGGGCGCAGACGAAGTCGCCCACGGTGCGGACCTGCGGCGGCGGACGCCAATCGGAGCCGTACGCCGAACTGGCGTCCCAGCCTTCCTTGGCCATGGTCTTCAAGGCGTCGCCGTTGGAGCCGCCGACGCATCCTACGATGTACAGCCCGCCCAGCCCTTTCTGCTTGCACACGGCCCGCATGGCGTCGAACGTCCTGCGCACTTCGTCGCTGGAGCCAAGATGCCTGGTCACGTTCGACGGCACCCAGATATACAACAGCGGCTTGCCGTTGACGCGCTGGTACGAAGGATGCGAAAAGTAATTCTCGATCCAGAACGGCAGCACGTTGTCCATCAGGTCCTTGGCCGAGCCGACGCCCTGGCCGCAGCCGTTCTCCCACATGATGGCGAACTTGATGCGGTTGACGTAGCGGGCCTTCAAGAGGCCGTCGTGGATGGCGTGGCCGAGTTGCTGCGCGACCGGGGCGTTCAGGTTCGTGCGGTACCAGCAGTAGACCACGCCCGAAATGCCGTGCTCCAGCCACTGCTTGATGTGCCAGTCGGCCACCTCGGGCTCGCCCTCGTTGTACCAGCCGATCACCGGTTTGCGCTCCGGCCAGGGCTCGATCAGCTTCCAGCCGTAGTGGGTGCCGTGCTTCCACAGCGGGCAGTAGTGGGTCCAGAGCGTGTACTTGCCGGTTTGGGCCGGGACCGGCTCCGGCACGTAGGACGCCTTGGGCAGATGCAGCCCCGGGAGGAAGCGGATCGTCTGCGATGCGGCAACCGCGCCCACGCCATCGGCCGCCAGCGTGACGCGGAATTCGCCCGATAGGGGCCGCTCGGCAGCCACTTTCCACCGCAATTCCTCCTGGCCGAGGAAGTCGAGGCCGGCGATCGATTGCTCGGCCGGGCCTTGCATCGTCACGCCTTCGGGCACCGCAAGGGTCGCCTTCACGCCCGCCGCCTTTCCGCCCAGATTGCCCACGCGGGCCTCGATCGTTTCGTCGCGCCGAGCGCGGGGAAGCGTTGATTCGGAAGAGACGGCCTTGATCTCCAGTTCCGGTTCGGCCCGGAGTTCTTCCATCAGGCGGACGTACTGGACCGCAGCCGATGCGCCGGTCACTTCGGAGGGAACTACCCCCAGGGCCAGCAGGGTTCCGCCCCAACCCGCCCAGGTCCAAGGCTCGAACACGTAGGTGTGCGGCTTGCGGTCGGCCTGGGTCGGAAACGCAACGCGCCCCGCGCCTTCGGTGGTCACATAGATCAATTCGCCGCGCGTGCCCCGATCTAATACCATGCGAAGCGCAAGATAGTCTTTCTTGCCGACCGGCACCTGAAGGGCGCTGTGCAGGACGAACCCGCGCCCGGTCGGGCTCTTCACTAGGAGCCGGGAGTTGCTGATTCGCGCCGTCGCCTTTTCGCGGGGCTGCCAGCCTTGCAGGCCGTTGGCGAAATCGAAGTCGGCCTGGTGCGAGGCCCGCTCGGGCGCGGCCTGATCGATGCCGTACGCCCGCTTGACGATCTCGGTCGTCGGCAGGACCTTTCGATAGATTTTCACGTATTCGATCGCCCCGACGAAGTTCGCGCCTTGCCACATGCCCGAGGCGATCCACACGGGGTTCGCCGTGGGCGCCGGAGCGGATGCCTCGCGGGCCACGGAGAACGGCTCGCCATTGACCCACAAGAATGCCTTCCGGCCGTCCCAAGTGGCCACCACGTGATACCAGTGGTCGACCGCCGGGGTGTAAGCGCTGGCCCGCGATTCCCACTGCCCCCCGGCAAAGACGAAGAACGAAAGCCTGTTGCCCTCGTTGTTCCAATCGACGCGGAGTTGATATTCCTGGTCCTTGAAGACGAGAATGCGGCCGTCCTTAAGATCGGCCAACCGGAAGCGGGTTTCGATCGTGAAGCCCTGTCGGAGGTTCAAATCAGAAGCCGACGGGACGTTGATCGATTGGCTGCCGTCCAGAAACAGGAGCGGCTTGCCGTCTTGGCTGACGAGTTTGCCGCCGGTCAAGGCGGCGTCGTGGCCGCGGCCCGACCGGTCGGCCAGACGCTGGCCCGCGTTGTCGAACCTCCAATACCCAACCAAACCCTCTTCGGCGGCTCGTGTCGCTCCAGCGGCAAACATGAGCACGCATAGTCCCATGGCAATGTGTCGCATGTGGGGGCTCCTGAAATCGTGGAGGGTCACTCAGCGGTTCGTGGCTTTCACAAGTTGTTTGAGCAGCGATGCGGCGGCGCCGCGGTCGAGCGCCGCGGCGGCCGCATCGACGCAGGCGGCAATCGCCGAGGCTCGACCGGCCGTCCACAACGCGGCGGCGGCGTTGGCGACAATCACATCCCGGGCCGGGCCGCGCTGCCCTTCGAGGACCGCACGGATCATGGCGGCGCTGTGTTCGGGCCCTTTCACCGTCAGTTGTTCCCGGAGACATCGCGGCAGGCCGAAGTCCTCCGGAGTCCAACGCAGTTCGCGGACCCGGCCCTCGGACACCGAGGAAACGTGTGTCGCCCCGCCCAGGGTCACTTCATCCATTCCGTCTTCGCCATGCACGACCACGGCTCGCTGCGTGCCGAGCATGGCAAGGGCCTCGGCCAGCAACGGACGGAGCGGGGCCCTTCCCACGCCGATCAACTGGTAATTAGCCCTCGCCGGGTTGGCCAAGGGGCCGAGAATGTTGAATATCGTGGGAACGGCCAACCGCCGCCGCACGGCGGCCACGCGTTTCATGGCCCCGTGCAACAGCGGGGCGTAGCAGAAACAAATGCCGAGTTCCTCCAGGCAAGCCTCGACGCAGGCGGTCTCGGCCTCGATGTTGACGCCCAACGCGGCCAGCACGTCGGCCGAGCCGCTCCGGCTGCTGATTGCCCGGTTGCCGTGCTTGGCGACGGGCACGCCCGCCGCGGCCACGACAAACGCCGCCGCGGTGCTGATATTGAGCGTCTTCGAGCCGTCGCCGCCCGTGCCGCAGGTATCGAGGATCTCCGCGCGATTCGATCGGATCGGCGTGACGTGTTTGCGCAAGGCCGCAGCCGCTCCGGCCACTTCCGCGACCGTCTCGCCCTTGCGGCGCAGGGCCAGCAGAAGCCGCTCGATCTGCTCGTCGGCGAAGCGCCCGGCCATGACGCCGTCCATCACGTCGCACATCGCAGCCATCGAGAGGTCTTGTCCGCCCTCGACTTGCGACAGCGTGGATTCAGTCTGCGATGCGTCCATGGGATTCTCCGGGGAACAGACGCGGGGCTTATTGCTCCGCAGTCCCGATCGGCGCCTCGATGAGCTGGGGCATATCGCCGCCGAGCGACGCAGAGACCCTTTCCGCCAGTTCGTCCGGTTGCTCGACCCGGCATGCTGCCACGCCGAACGAGCGCGCGAGGCTGACGTAGTCGACGGCCGGGTGGACGACGTCCAGCCCCAGGAATTCGCCGGCCTGGGCCCTGGGAAGCCCCAGCACCTGGGCGCACTGCTTGAGGATCTTGTACTGCGTATTGTTCGTGACGACGAACGTGACCGGGATGCGATAGTGAGCAGCGGTCCACAGCCCTTGTACGCCGTAGAGCGTCGAGCCGTCGCCGAGGATGGCCAGCACCGGGCGATTGGGCCAGGCCAGCTTCACGCCGATGGCGCAGTTCAAGCCCCAGCCGAGGGCCCAGCCGCGATGCGCGAAGTAGTCGCCCGTGGCCTTGATCGCTCCCACTCGTTCGAGAAAACTGCCCGTGGTCGTCGGCGATTCCTCGATCACCGCAATGTCGGCGGGCAGCACGCGAGCCAGGCTCTCCATGAGGCACAGCGGACTCATCGGGCGCAGCGATGACTGCTCCTGGGCTTCGCGGCGCAAGGCTTCGCGCTGACGGCGATGGTCGGCCGCCCGGGCATCGCCCCGCTGCCGGGCCGCAGAGGCCTCACCGGGTGTCATCGCCGCCTCGACCAGCGCGACCAACTCGGCCAATGCGGGCTTGGGATGGCCTAGGACGGCTACCTCCAAGGGATAGTTCTTGCCCAACTGCCAAGGATCGTCGTCGATCTGCACGAGCTTGACGTGCTCGGGGATCGGACGCGGCCCATGGAAGATGTACTGCTGCATCAACTTCATGCCGGCCACCAGGAGCACGTCGAACTCCTCTAGTCGCCGGCGCACGTCGGGCGACCAGAACGGCAACGGCCAGGCGGCCAACGGGTGATCCGACGGGAAACTCGTCCGGCCGTGCGAAGTCGCGGCTTCCTGAAGGACCGGCGCGCCCAGACGCTCGGCCAACTCCACCAACTCGTTCACCGCGCCGGCCTCGCAGACGCGGCTGCCGACGAGGATGCCGGGGTTTTGGGCCTCGGCCAGGATGGCGGCCGCCTGACGCACGCTTTCGGCGGCGGGTC
>CAZFKF010000239.1:0-6829 GCA_964518805.1 uncultured Planctomycetaceae bacterium
GGAAGTCCACGCTGTTGTCGGCGTGCTTGCCGCCGTTGAGGATGTTCATCATCGGGACCGGAAGCCGCACTGCGCCGGTTCCGCCCAGATAGGCGTAGAGGGGCAGTTCCGCCGCCATTGCTGCGGCTCGGGTCACCGCCATGGACACACCGAGGATGGCGTTGGCCCCAAGCTTGCTCTTTGTGGGCGTGCCATCGAGGTCGATCATCAGGCGGTCGATCTCGGCCTGCCGTGACGGACAAAGGCCCACGAGCTTCGGTGCGATGGTCTCATTGACGTTGGCGACCGCCTTGAGGACTCCCTTGCCTCCGTACCGTTTCTTGTCGCCGTCACGCAACTCCAGGGCCTCGTTCTCCCCAGTTGATGCCCCAGATGGCACCGAGGCCGACGCCGAAATCCCGTTATCCAGGGTCACTTGGACTCGGACGGTTGGATTCCCCCGTGAATCAAGGATCTCCAGCGCACGAACCGACATGATGGCCGTTGACATTCGATCACTCCTGTTTGTTAGCCGACCTGCGCAACAAATAAGCTCCCCGGTTTTGTCCGTTGGGAGCTTGGTGATCGACGCCAACTCCCACCGGGCAATCACTTGCCTTGGTAGGAGTCATCAGCCGAGTTCTCGGCGGTTTCGGGGGACTCCATCCCCTTTAGCTCCCTCAACTTACCGACTTCTCATGCACGCTGCAAGCGTGCGAGCCTGCTCATCGGTGACTGCCATACATGCCGCCCAGACCCAACGAGCGACTTCCCATGCTCGTGGAGGTCGCCAGGGTCGATTCGTTGGCTGCGGCGATGGCGAAAATGGACCGCAGCTTCGACAACCTCAAGCTCTGCCAGCAGTCATCGTGGGGTGTTCCAAAGGACCATCCCGATCTCGTCCCTTCGCAAGAGGCTTTGCTCGTGCGAGAGAGCTTGCACGAAGCGGGTCGGAATCTCACGAACGACCATGACCAGCAGTTCCAGAAGTCGCTTCTGGATGCGGAAGCGATTGCTCGTGGGCTGGAGAATGCGTTGAAGGCCGGACAACACGCTCGTGCGAACGAGCAGTTTCTTCTGATGCAGAAATCCTGCAAGCAGTGCCACGCCAAGTATCGGGACTGAACTACGGCTGGCCGATTCGCCTCGGTGATGGTGGTCAATTCCCTGGCAAAGTCGCCACGTCACTGCGGTTGCGAGTCGAGAGGGCACGCCAGACCTGGAGGTCGATGGTGTTGCTGACCGTGTGAACCGAGCCGTCCATCATGGCCGCCTGGACGATCCCGGAATGGTGGCTGCGGGCAGGCATGGCGGCATAGGTTGGGTTCGTGATCGAGGCCCCTTCCTTTTGACTGCTGAAGTCGATATTGAAGGTCTGCCCGCCGTACACAAACGGGATGGTGGTGTTCGGCGTGAAGATCGTGGTGAAACCAACGTGGCTGGCCCGGCCGTCCACCCACTCGGTATGCCCGGTGTTGTCGTTCACGGTCGGTCCCATCTTGGCTTGCCCTCCGGTGCAAAGGGCCGCTACATCGGCCGGGGACGACGGAACCATCGAGGTCGCCGTCGTGGTATTGCGGTAGTACGGCGTGTAAGCCAGGGCTTCGGAGAGGCACAAAGTGTTGGAGAGCCCATCCTGAAATGACTCCGGTCCCAGGCGGCTGTTGGGATACATCGCTCCCTCCCCGCCCTGGTTCGTCTGAGGATTCCACACAAACCAGACGCCCAAGTTGAAGACGTAGTTCAGCGGCCAATGGAATGGGTTGCCTGCGGGGTCCAACCGCAACTGGTCGTGGACCTCGCTTGGACAGAGATAGGTGGGAATGCGAACCGTGCTGATCGGCTTTCCGTCGAGGAAGACCTGTTCGTAGGTGATGCTGAAATCCATGCGGCCGTAGAGTGCTCCCTGCTCCAGATACGGGAGGATGCGAGCCTGGGCAGACCAGTCGCCCGAAGTGCCGACCGTCCTGCCGACCGGCAGGCAGATGCTTGGCGGATACACGCCCACGGCACTTTGGTAGTTCTGCATGGCCAGCGCCATCTGCTTGAGGTTGTTCTTGCACTGCATCCGGCGAGCGGCTTCCCTGGCCGCTTGGACTGCGGGCAGCAGCAGGGCAATCAAGATGCCGATGATGGCGATCACCACCAGGACTTCGATGAGCGTAAAACCGGCTCTGGGAGAAGCAACGGAAGATCGCAGCATCACGGCACCTCTGTTCCGGGGTAGCGTGACCTGCCATAGATCACCGCTCGCATGAACATATTGTGCCAGCCCAGAATCAGCCCTTCAACTCTGCCGTCGCTCGCCCAGCCCCCCACTCATGGCGGTACTATTCCACTCGTTTGCAGCACCGGAAGTTGGCGTGCTGCGGCAGTGGAAGCCGTCGCCACTGTATGAGGATGCGCTTCCGGCCTGCGAGAGTCGCCTGAGTGAATGGCAGCCCCGTCAGCCCCACACGTCAATGCGAGTGTTCGTGCAGTTCGGCCATGTGCTCGGGTGTAGCACTCTCGTGCAACTCCTCAATCGAGTGCTCGTGCTTGTGTTCCGACTCCTCGCCGAGAGCGTGAACATGGGGATGCGAGTGCTCGTGCGAGTGGGTGTGCTCGTGAGCGTGCGTGTGCTTGGTCCCGTCTGCGTGGGTGTGCTCGTGGGTGTGGACGTGCGTATGCACGTGCGTGTGGGGATGATCGTGCTCAACTTGATTGGCCATCGAGACTTCCTCCTGTAAACCGGTGAGTTTGGTTGACGTACTCCGGCGTTGTGCTCCAGGTGCCTGCAACTCAGCAATTCTATGCGGGAGGCCAACCAGGGATTCGTCCAAGCCTTTTCCTCCGTGACTGGGCGTAGCGCCGGGGCCGCTGGGTCACTATCTGGATTGGGGAAGTCGCCGCCAAGAGTTGTTGGCCACACTTCAACGGGTTAGATTGCCGGTATTACGAGCACGAAAGTCGTAATACCCTCAAGCCCCATGTCAAAGGTGCAGTACCCAATGGCGAAGACTTGGCCCACCACCCCACGACGGCCCTTCTCGACGATTGCAGCCACAGGTCTGGTCGCTGTCTCGTTCCTGTTGTCAAGCTCGGTCTTAGCGCATGAGGAATTCACCGAGCAGGACGTGACTTTCTCCTGCCCTGTCGCCAACGTGGCCGGGACTCTCGTAGTCCCGGCGAAGAATCCCGAAAAGCCATTCGCCTGCGTGGTGATCCTCGGGGGAACGATGTCGCACACCAGGGATGGGGCGATGGTCCGGGAAGGAGCACCAGTCCGAGATGCGTTGAAGCGACTGGCCCACGCTCTGGCCGAGGGCGGGCACGCCAGCCTTCGGTTCGACAAGGTAGGCTACGGGACCAGCAAGCCGACCTCCAAATGGACTGGGAGCTACCAGGACGAAGCCACGGTCGCCGCCGCCGCCATCCAATTCGCCCAAGGTCGGAAGGAGTTCGAGCGGATCGTTGCCGCTGGTGAAAAGGGTCGAGAACGGGTTTCCACCAAACCGTGCCCCCTATGGCTACCGCAACGTCCGCAAGCACGGACGAAGCATCGTCCTCGCCCACCCAGAAAACGGCCCCAAGATCCAGCGGATCTTTGAACTGTTCGCCTACCACAGTCTGAGCGTGGAAGACCTGAGCAAGCGGTTGTTCGAGGAAGGTTTCTTCTACTCTCCATCCAAATCACGGTTTAGCCCGAGCAGTATCTACAAGTACCTTCGTGACCGCAGCTACATCGGCGAGGTGAAATACCAGGGGCAGTGGCATCCAGGCCAGCACAAACCCCTCATCGACAAAGACACGTGGGATCGGGTTCAGGTCTTGCTCGGCCAGAAGATCTACCGTTCCCACGACATGCTGTATGCCGGGGAACTCGTCACGTGCGGTCATTGCGGTCGTCCCGTCAGCGGGGAAGTCAAGGAGAAGAAGACGAAGAAGGGGAGCAAGCGATACACCTACTATCGTTGTGCCCGCTACACGGCGGACGGTCATCCTCGGCTTCGCATCAGGGAAGACGCTATCGAGGAGCAGGTGCTCGCTCTGTTTCGAGAACTGGTGGCCCTGTCCAAGCCAATCCAGTCATGGTTGGTCACGGTCCTTCGTGAGCGGTGCAGAGACGCCGACCGAGCCACGGCACAGCGGATCACGGAGATGAAACGACAGCTATCTCGCCTCGGCGAACAGCAGGACGAGCTACTTGAACTACGCATTGCGTCCAGGATCGACGATGACCGGTTCGGGAAGAAGCAGTCTGAACTGCTGGAACGTGAAGCCTGTCTGCGAGAGCAGATCGAAGCCTGCGGACTGGACCGGGCGAAGAATGCGGATGTGGCGGCGAAGGCGGCAGATGTCTTCCAGTTGATCTTGGACAAGTGGCCGTCCGCCGAGTTCAACGTCAAGCGGCGCATCTTGGAGATCGTTTTCGCCAACTTCGTTCTCGTCGGCGACCAGTTGACACCAAGCAAGCGGACACCGTTTGAACTCCTGTCGGCTGGCAGCGCCGCAGCTTCCGCCTGAGTCGGTGATCTGCGAGAATAACCACGTTGGCATCGTCCACCCTGGCAGATGGTGAGGTTCGGCGTGGCAAAATCCCGTGGTGGCCGCTTTGTCGCCCTGGCTCGGGTCAGCAGCCGGGAGCAGGAACGTGAGGGCTTCTCTCTCGACGTTCAGGAAGACGCCCTGCGCCAGTATGCGAAGCGAGTGGGCGGCGAGATACTTCGGATGTTTCGCATCGCCGAGACGGCCAGCAAGCGGGACGAGCGGCGGACGTTCAAGGAGCTTCTGGAGTACGCCAAGAAGAACGCCCACCGGCTGGACGGCTTGCTCTTCTACAAAGTGGACAGGGCCGCTCGGAACCTCTTCGATTACGTCGAACTGGAACGGCTGGAATCCGAATACGGACTCCAGTTCATCTCCGTCGCCCAGCCCACGGAGAACACTCCTGCTGGCCGGATGCAGCGCCGAATGCTGGCCAGCATGGCGAGCTTCTACACCGAACAGCAGTCGCTCGACGTGAAGGACGGGCTGGCCCGGCGAGTCCAGAGTGGACTATTCGTGAGCAAGGCCCCCTTCGGCTATCGCAACGTTCGCATTGACGGGCGCAGTTTGGTCGAGATCGACCCTATCGACGGCCCCAAGGTGCGACGGATCTTCGAACTCTACGCCTATTTCAACCACTCCCTCGACACGCTCATCAAGGCTTTGGCCGACGAGGGCATCGACTTCAGCCCGTCGAAGTCGAGATTTGGCCGTAGCAAGATCTACGGTATTCTGACGAGCCGGGCCTACATCGGTGAGGTGGAGCACAGAGGGCAGTGGTATCCCGGTACGCACGAGCCGCTGGTGGATCGAGCAACATGGGATCGGGTCCAGTTGCTCCTCGGCCAGAAGATATACCAGACCCACCGCCTGACCTACGGCAGTGAACTGATCCGGTGTGGTAACTGCGGGAGTCCGATCACTGGCGAGTCGAAGAAGAAGCAGACGAAGAAGGGCGAGCAGGAGTACGTTTACTACCGCTGTGCTCACTACCACGTTGAGGGGCATCCCCGTATCCGCATGACGGAGGCCGAACTCGACGAGCAGATGCTCGGCCTATTCGACAAGCTCCGGGTCGAGAGCGACGAGTTCCGCCAGGAGTTCAGGGAAGGGTTGCGGCAGATGACCAACTGGGACCAGACTGCCGCCATCGAGCGAGCCAAGAGCTTGCAGGCTGAACTAGACTCGGTGCGCCAACAACAGAAGCGACTGGTGAACCACCTGCTTCTGGAGGAGATCGATCCCGATACTTACGCCGAGACCAACACCGACCTCCGTGATCGGGAGGCCGAATTGAAACTCCAGATCGAGTCTGCCGATCGTGGCCGTCACGAAATCATCGACATCGCCGTCAAGGCGTTTGAACTTTCGCAAAACCTTCGGTCACAGTGGGTTACGGCTGACTACGCCGCAAAACGCCGAATCCTCGAAATCCTCTGTTTGAACTTTTCTCTCGACGGCGTAACTCTAAGCCCCACAATGAGAAAGCCCTTCGACATGTTGGCCGAAGGGCTCGTTTGGAAAAACAGTCGGGGCGACTGGATTTGAACCAGCGACCTCTTGGTCCCGAACCCCGGCCTGTTTGGCTTTTTCTCGCCCTAACGAGCGATACAGCCACTACTTACCGCGACATCTTTTCGTTTTTCGCCATTTGTCCCGGATTTTGTCCCGGAAAAGCACCCGTCCGTCCTCTCTATGTTACCTATTTAATAGAGAGGTGCGACATGCGAAACAACGGCGAGTGTCGAGTCGGCGAGAAGTTCTTGAAGGCCAGTCACGGGGTCTGGTACTGCCACATCTACCACGCGGACGGCCGCGACCAACTCAAGCGGCTGGACGCCGACAAGGAAGAGGCCGAGAAAATCCGGCAGGCACTCATCGACGAGATCGCCAAGGGCGGCAGGCCGTCGATGGACTGCACCGTGGACCACCTGATTCAGCTTTTCTTGGCGCACGTCGAGGCCAACAACGCCAAGGACACGCTGAAGTGGTACAAGAACTTTCTGAAGAGCTTCGGGGAGTTCGTGGGCATGACGCTCCTGGTGCGGGACGTGAAACTCAGCCACGTCCAGAACTGGCTCTCCAAGCACTACCCGCAGAAAGGCAACCAGAACACCCGCCACAACAGCATCGCCTGCGTCAAGCGGCTGTTCAACTGGGCCACCAAGGACATGGAGTATTTCGACCGCAACCCTCTGGCAGCGCTCAAGAAGCCGCGGCGGACGCACCGCGAGGTTTGCCCGACCCGCGCTCAGTGGGAGCAGGTGGTCGCCCACTACACGGACCCCAACGACCCGTTCCGGCTCTTCCTGGAAGTCCTGTT
>CAZFKF010000240.1:0-6829 GCA_964518805.1 uncultured Planctomycetaceae bacterium
ACCTGGCGCGCGGTGTGGAAGCGTTTCGGCGTCGACGTTCGGCCGGCCAGTCTGAGCGGCCCGCCGTTTCACCCCTGGGCGGGATGGCACAACTGGGCGCTGCGGCCGCCCTACCCCGAGGCGTACCAGGACTATCAGGCCGATCTGGCCAAGCGGTTTACCGAGTATGGGCGCAGCGTCGGGCTGAAGATGGCGCCGGACTTCCACGGGTTCATGGGACAGGTGCCGCGGGAGTTCGCCGAGGCGTATCGCCACAAGGCGAAATTCCTTCACGTCCGGTGGCTCGGGTTCGACCCGCCCGGCGTGTTTCTCCACCCCGACGATCCGCTCTATCTGCAATTGGCCAGGGCCTTCGCCGAGGAATACCTGAAGCGATTTGGAACCGATCACCTGTGGGCCTCGCAGAGCTACTGCGAAATGCGTCCCAGCGCCGATCCGAAAGAGACCCTGGCGATCGAAATCGCCATGGCGAAGAAGAACCTGGAGGCGATCCGGTCGGTCGATCCACAGGCGGTGCTGTTCACCAATTCCTGGACGTTCCTCGATCGCCGGCAGGAAGACGCGATGGCGTTTCTCAAGGCCCTGCCGGCCGACGCCTTCCAGGTGTGGGAAATGCCCAGCGACCTGGAACGCCGCCCGCCGATGTATCAGCAGTACGATTACTACGCCGGCAAGCCGTGGCTGGTCGGCTTCCTGTACGCCTACGGCGGCACCACCATGCTGCACGGCGACCTGGCCGGGATGGTGCGTCGGGCCCAAGCGGCCGCAGCCGATCCGCGGGCCGAGAAGTGCCGCGGGCTGTGCGTCGAGCCGGAATCGATCCGCCACAACCCGATCGCCTTCGATCTGCTGGGCCGCCTGGCCTGGAATCCATCGGAAGTCGAGTTGTCGGCGTTCCTGGAGGACTACGCCGTGCGGCGTTACGGCGAGGCGGCGGCGCCCGGCATGGTGCGGTGTTTTCGCGAACTCTGCGCGAGCGTCTACGGCTCGCCCGGGATCGGCTGTCCGCTGTACATGGTTCGCATCACCGGAGAACGGCTCCAGGGAGACAAGCCCTGCGACGTCGATCAGGCGAGGCAGTTCCTGCCTCACCTCCAGGCCGCCCTGGAGACGGCGATGGCGGAATCGGACCGCGTGGGCGACCGCGCCCTGTGGCAGCACGACCTGATCGACATCGGACGGCAATTCCTCAGCGACCGGTTCAACCTGCACGCGGCTCGCCTGGTCCGCGCGTTTCGATCCGGCGACGCCGCCGGCTTCCGTGGCGAATCGGCGGCGATTCGCCACGTTCTGGCGAGTCAGGAGATGCTCCTTTCCAGCAGCGACGATTACTGCCTGGCCCCGATCCTCGCCAAGGCGATCGCGCTGCCCCATGCCCCGGCGGACATGGAGGAGAGAATACGCGACGTCCTCACGGTTTGGGCCGGCCAGATCCTGGACTATGCCCACCGCGACTATTACGAGTTGGTGCGATTCTACTACCGCCGGCGGGTCGAGGCGTTCCTGGCTCACGCCGAGGCGAATCTCGCCGCAGGCCGGCCCATCGTCGACGACAAACAGTTGGCGCCGGCGTATGCAGAAATCGAGCGGTCTTTCGTCAAGAACCGCTTCGTCGTGGCTCCGAAGGATCGCTACGCAGGCGGCACAGTTCAAGCCGTCCGCGAGTTGCTCGTCCGGCATCGACTCAGCGACGCCGAACGAAGTCAACTCGCAACAGAGACCTTCCGGCCGAGAGAGAAACGCTAGCTCGTGGCCGCCGACGCGGTCGCGTGACGACTGTGTCGCGCTCGTCATTTTGCCGCTTCGGCGGCGATCCAGAGCCGGACCAATTCGGCCACCGAGTCGGCTTTCATCTTCATCAGCAGGTCGTGGCGTCGCTTCTCAATGGTCCGCAGCGAGAGTCCGAGGTCATGCGATACGGACTTGTTCGCACGGCCGGCGACGATTAATTCCGCCACGCGGCGTTCTTCCGAGGTGAGCGTGGCGATTCGACTGAGGATCTCGTCTCGCTGTTGCTCCGCTTTCCAGACGGCCTCTTCTTGCTCTAAGGCAGCTCGGATGGCGTTCCATAGATCGTCGTCGTGGTACGGCTTGTCGATGATGGTGACTGCGCCCGCCTGCATGGCCCGCACCGTGATTGGGGTACGGGCGTATGCGCTCAGCACGATCACTGGCATTCGGCAATGCCGTCGCGCCAACTCCTCCTGAAGTTCGAGTCCGCTCATGCCGGGCATGCGAAGATCGACCACCACGACCCCGCGCTCCTTCGCGGCATGGGCGGCCAAGAACGCCTCGGCCGAGTCAAATCCCCTGGCGCAGCAACCCATCGAATTGGCCAAGGCGCACACCGAATCGCGCAGGTTTGCGTCGTCGTCGATAACGAACACCGTCCTATCCGGAGGCATGTTGCGATACGTCCTTTGCTGCCGGCAAGGTGAAAAACACGGTCAGTCCGTGATCCGCGTTCGAATCCGCCCAGATGATCCCGCCGTGTTCCTCGACAAACGTCTTGCTGATCGGGAGTCCCAGGCCAAGCCCCTGCTGCTTGGAGCTGACGAACGGGTCGAACATCCGCTGCATTTCGAGGCCGGAGAGTCCGGGACCATTGTCGGAAACGGACACCAATACGTCCGCCTCCGTGGCCTGCCAACGCACCGCGACACGTCCCTTTCCGGAAGGAACGGCTCCGAGGGCCTCGATGGCGTTGCGCAACAGGTTGACCAAGACCTGCTGGATCTGAACCGGATCGACGCGCAGCGAGACTTCGGCGGACCGCGGATCGAGCTCGACCGCGATCTTCCGCGAGCGCGCTTCGTGGCGGACCAGCAGCATGGCGTCGGCCGTCAGTTGTGCGCCGGTCACCGTCTCTCGCGTCGGGCTCTGCATACGGCTGAACCGGAGAAGGCGGCGAACGATCTCGCCGCTCCGTGCGGCAGTCGTGGCGATGGTCTCGCTCCATTGGCGGATCTTCGAGAGGTCGGCGTCATTGCTCGACGCGGCATTCTTGCATGCCTTGGCGAAGTTCACGATCGCGCACAGCGGTTGATTCACCTCGTGCGCAATCCCCGCAGCCATCTCTCCCAAGGTGGCCAGACGCGATGCGTGACTCAGTTGCATCTCCATCTGGGCGATCCTCTGTTCGTCCGCCCTGCGTTCCGTGATGTCCTCTCCGGAACTGAGTGCTCCCACGATCCTCCCCGAGTCATCGGTCAGCGGAGCGTTGTGCCACGCAATCAGGCGTTCCTTTCCGCTCTTGCTCAGCACGACGTTCTCCGCGCGCCGCAGCCCTTGAGCATCGCCACTCATGATCCCCGCGAAGACCGTCGCGGCTTTCTCCCGGCACGCCTCCGGGAGGAACCTCTCGAACCAATCCGCACCGACGATTTCGTCTTCGTCGCATTCGAGGATCTGGCACATCCGTCGATTGACCAAGGTGACCTTCCGCTCGGCGTTGATCCCCACGATCCCGACCGCGGCGATCTCCAAGTACTGGCGCGCGGCGTCTCGCTCGCGCTGCAATTGCTCGCGGCTGCGGCGCACTTCTTCGGTTGCCAGACGATGCGCCATGGCCTCGGCCAAGGCCCCGGCAAGCGCCTCGATAAGCAGAATCAACTCGGAAGTGAATCGGCCCGCCCGCCGATCGTTCAGTTGAAGCAGACCGAACACGGTCTCGCCCGAGCGCAGGGGAATCAGCGCAACCGACTCGTATCCTTCCCCGTTGCAGCGGTTGCGCGTGCGAGTCTGGCGGTCTTCCTCGGTCGTGGTGGCCAGGAGTTTGCTCGTTGAGTTGGTCCAGAAGCTTCCTCCCGCCGTGAAGAAGGGCTTCGCCGGGTCAAATCGGCCGCTCAGGATGTTGCCGCACATGCATTCCAGCACGGGGTTCCCCTTGAAATCGCGGGCTACTTGACCGTCGGGTCCACGCCTGCACAGCGAGCTCTCGGCCAAAATGAACTCGCGAGGGAACCCGCGCGTCTCATAGTAGGGAAAATCGTCTCCGTCGCGGAGGCGGACTCCCACAGCCTGACAGCCCGACCATTCGCTCAGGAGCGACGTCGCCTCATGCAGCAGGTCGTGGAGGCCGTTGGACGAACTCCCCAGGCGAAGCAGACGCGACACGATCGCGCGTTCTTCCCGCAGAGAATCCCCCATCGCTGCCCCCTCTTGGCGGACTTCCGTGCCTGTCGCAGCCGAAGTGCTCATAGGGCTCTGTTCCCGCGGTGAACGGGGACTCGTCGTTCGAGGACCGTGGCGCACTGCGCGGAGCAACGTCCTCACCCAACATCTCGCGGTCGGCCAACCGCGGTCAGGAGGAGCCAGCCCTCGGATCGGACGTCGCCTCACGATCCAGATGCGTTTCATTGTACGGCGGGAGGCCAATCCATCCCGCGGGGGACGTAGGACAGCGCGTGGCCACGTGCCTCCCCAGAAGGGCAGACGCCTCCACCATCGGTAACCAAGCGATCGGGGAGTATATCGGCCACAACCATTCTTGGCGACCGCGATTTCTTCAATGGAGGGCAACGACTGCCATACGCCCTTTGGCAATACTCGAACGTCAGCCGGCCGCGGATGCACATCTCGAATCCTTGCTACAATCGGCCAAAACGCAGTAAGTGCATCACCAATCGGGCTAATGACGTGTGCGACACGACCTGCGGCAACCGATAGCCGGACTAGGAAGCCTTCCGCGCCGTCTCGGTTCTTCCAAACGGCCCCCAGTCCCAGACTTGGCGTCGTGCGATCGTCATCTTCTTGCTCAAGATTGGACCCGTCTCACCTCGCGGAGTCTCCATGAAAGCCGAGTTCATCAATCCGTTCCTCGCATCAACGATTTCGGTGTTCGACACGATGTTGGGCTGGAAGCTCATGCGAGGAACGCCCTATGTCCGAGACTGCTCGCAGCCGCAGCACGAGGTGAGCGCCCTGATTGGCCTGTCGGGGAAGGCCCAGGGGATGGTAGTGCTTGGGCTCAGCCGCGAGGCAGCGCTCAGCGCTGCGGAAGTGCTGCTACAGGAGCGCCCGCCGGAGATCAACCGCGACGTAACGGACGCAGTTGGCGAGCTGGTCAACATCATCGCCGGAAGCGCCAAGGCGAAACTGGAGCATCTGGAACTGAGCGTGAGCCTGCCGACCGTGATTGCCTGCCGCGACCACTGCATCGACTACCCGAGCAGAGTCACCCCGATCTGCATTCCTTTCTCCTCACCATGGGGGGAAATCACCGTGGATGTAGGGCTCTGCGAGACGCCAGCCGCAGTGGCCGCGCCCTAGCGCAGCGGTGTTGAGTTCCAACAAAAGAACGTAGGTAGACGAGGGAAGAGGAATAGCGTGTTCGCCCCTCAATCCGGGGATAATCGTTGCAGTGCTTTGTCATGCCCCTTATTCCCTTTCCCTGTCTCTCCTTCTCGCATGTACTTCGCTGCTCTGGACGGGCACCGAGATCCGCGAGGGACCTCGGTTACTGCGCCCCCACAGCCTGCCGCGCCAACACCTTGGGGTCTTCCTTGGCGGTCACGTACGGGCGGATCCGGAACCGATAACGGGCCGGCTCGCAAGGGATTCGATACTCTTCGTGCGGCCACGCGCCCCAGCTATCGTCGCCGCCCACGCCCATCTGTCGCAGGTCGAGGTTCAACGTGACGAACTCCCGGTGCCTCAACTCCCAGGGATGCTTGACGCCCTGGAGATCGTCCGTCGCGAAACGAAGTGCGTTGGCGCTCAGACGGGGCATTCCGACTGCCAAAAAGCCCACGCCGCGGTCGCCCTCCAGGGCGATCCATCGCACGTCGACCTTGTTGCCGCTCTCGCCCGGCTCGCTGTAGTCGTAGCAAAACTGCCGGTCGACCGTGCCCCGGTAGACGCCCACGCGGGCATCGCAACGGTCGGAGTACGTCTCTTGCGGCCCGGGACCGTACCAGGCCACCCTGTCGAACCCCTTGGGCAGCGTCATTTGCATGCCCAATCGCGGCAGCGTGGGCTGCTTCTTGCCGGGGTGAAACTCCGCCTCGACGAGGATGTCGCCGCTGCCGTAGACCGTGTACGTGGTTTGCCATCGGGCATTGACCTTCGGCAGTCGAAACGCCGCGCGGACGATGACTGTGTGCTGCTTGGGATCGGGCGTGATCGAAAGCCCCTCGAGACGGGCTTCCTTGTGAGCGTCGCGCCACACGCCTTGCGCCTGGTCCATTCTGCGCCCGCGGTCGTTGTCGGTCGGCGCCCGCCAGAAGTCGGGCCGGAGCGGCTCGCGGATCAGCTCGACGCCGTGCGACTTCAGCGATCGCAGCGTCCCTTCCTTCTTGTCGAAGACGGCCGTGAAATCGTCGCTGCGGACCGCGGCCTGGGCCGCGTCGTCAACCACCTGCAGGGCGGCCATGCGGTCGGCCGGCAGGGGCTGCTTGGGGGCTGCGTCGGGCAGGAGGAAATGGTCCCACGCCAGTTCGTGCCCGGCCTTGGCCCAGGGCGTGTCGTGTGCAAGCGTGAAACTCAGTTCGAGCCAGTATTCCACGCCCGGCTCGGGCGCGAACTTGCGGATCGCAATCGCGACTTCCTTCTCTTGCCGCGGCGGCACGTCCAGCGCGGGCAGGCGGCCGTGCTGTACCTCGATGCCGTCGGCCATCACTCGCCACGCGCCGGCGGCGACGTCCTTGAGATTGGTGAAGTCGAACCAGTTCCGAACCTTCACCGTCCGGCAGTCGGAGGATGCTTTCTCGACGTGGACATTCTGATAGACGTGCTTCACCTGGGCCAGGCCGGGATGCGGCACTCGGTCGGGCGAGACCAGGCCGTTGCAGCAGAAGTTGTCGTCGCTGGGCGTGCCCGGCGGACCGAA
>CAZFKF010000241.1:0-6825 GCA_964518805.1 uncultured Planctomycetaceae bacterium
ACGGGCGATTCGGAGTGCGCAAATTCCGCGATTCGGCCCGGCGCATGGAACGTCCCGTGGCCGTCGAAATGGCCTACCGGTTGGGCATCGACGACTTCTCCCTCCAACTCGAGCGGATTCGGGTGGCCAACGTCGAGGCCGTGGTCCATTGGGGCGACGACGTGGAAGGGGCCAAGATTCTCAACCAAATGCGGGCCAAAGGCATGAAGCAGCCCTTCTTCGCCTGCGACCGGTGCGCCACCTCGAAGTTCGTAGAGATCGCCGGCAAGAATGCCGAAGGCGTGGTCTGCTGCTCCCCCTGGAACCCCGACCGCAAGGACCCCAAGCTCGATGCCTTTCGCGAGCGGTTCCGCAAGAGGTTCGAGAAGGACAAGGAGTTCGACGGAGACACCGAAGTCGAAGCCCAGGCCGCCCATGCCTACGACGGCATGAACATGCTCATCTGGTCCGTTCAGGTGGCCGGCCTCAACCGTGCCAAGATGCGCGACGTGCTGGCCTATCGCACGCAGCCTTGGCCCGGCGTGACCGGTGACATCGTCTTCAGCGCCGCCCTCGACGACATGGGCGAGGTGTACCTGGCCAAGTATGAGAAAGGGAGATGGAACCACTACTCCCGCGACGACCTGGCCATTCCACGCGGCGAACAGCGCGCCGCCGGCGACAGCGGCGAACTGAGCCCCAGGCTCGTCCCGTAGAGGGGTCTCCTGACCCCGCGCCACTGTCGGCCGCAGGTCTCCGAACTGCCATGAGACCCTACTTCGGCAGCAACGCCAGAACGGACTGGCTCGGTCGCGCCAAGATATGGGCGGCGATCAGCTTGCCCAATCCTTCGACCTTCTCCTTGCCGGCCTCGACGGCGGCAGTCACGGCGGCCAGATCGCCCTGGATGATCACGGCGATGTATCCCCCACCGAGCTTCTCTTTGCCGAGGACCTGGACGTTGCCGGCCTTGCAGGCCGTGTCGATCGCCTCGAACACGGCCGTGAAGCCTTGGGTCTCGATGATTCCCAGGGCAAGTGACGCATCGTTGCTCATAGACGATTCCTCAACGGCCGCGGCCGGTTCGTAATTCGGGAAGAAGACCACGTCTTGTTCGATCAGAGGGTTGTGCTGCGGGGGCGAGTCGATGGCCTGCCAGGCGCGGTCGTCGGGCCGGTGAAGCACGGTCGTTACCGGCTGGCCGCCCATCTGCTCGGCCAGCGATCGGCCACGCGCCAGCGCAGTCTCCACCGCGGCGGTCGGGCCGAAGATCTTGGTCGCCACGCCGCCCATGTCGTTCAGTTCGCACTGCGACAACCGCACGTCGCCCGACTTCTCCATCAGGTCGATCGCGGCCAGCGTTGGCGTCAGGCCGAACGTTTCCAAGAGTCCGAGAGATTCGTTCATTGGCTGCAATTCCACGCCCGGCGGAGACAACCCCGTAGGTTATGCTTCAGCATAACGAGACGCGAGGATATGCTGAAGCATAACCCACGGCCTCATGGATCCCTTAAATCACGCCCCGCTCGCGCAGCGTCTCCAGCACGCTGGCGGTGATTTGCGTAATGCGGTCCTGGACCACGTCGCCGGTGCGCGGCGGGCAGCCTTCGCTGGGAGCGTCGACATAGCCGAAGTCGGACAGGATGCACCGCAGCACCCGCTCCAGTCCCGTGCGATCGACCCGCTGTTTTTCGCTCACCGGCTGTCGGCTCGAACCCATCTGGAATCCGCGGATCTCGGCCCCGGAACGGAATCCCTCGGGAAAATCGGCCGAATAGAGCATCGTGTCGAACAGTTCCAGGAGGCGGTACTGGATCCGCATCGCGGCATCCAGTTGGCCGGCCTGGAACAGATCGTAGACCTTCCGCGTCAACTCGGGCACAATCCCCGCCGTGGCGTTGGTGCCGCCGTCGGCCCCGACCAGCAACATCGGCACAAGCACCACGTCCCAGCCGGTGAGGAACGAGAAGTCGGGCCGGTTGGGCCGCACGGCGGCGATCATCCGCATCATCACCGCCACGTCGCCCGACGAGTCCTTGATCCCCACGATCCGCTCGAACTCGGCCAGACGCCGAATCGTCGGCACGTCGATCGGGCTGGCAAACATGGGGATGTTGTAGAGCGTCACGTCGATCGGGCTGTTCAGGGCGATCTCGCGAAAGTAGGCGTAGACCGACTCCGGGCCGAGCCTGTAATAGAACGGAGAGACGATGGCCACAGCCGTAGCCCCGTACCCGGCATAGGTCTCGCAGGCCTTGATCGTCTCGCGCACGTTCGCCTCGGCCGCCCCGGCCAGCACCGGCACCCGCCCCGCAGCCTGATCGCACACGATGCGAATGATCTCGCGCCGTTCGTCGGCCAGGAAGCGGACGAATTCGCCCGTGGAACCGTTGGGATACAGCCCGTGGACCCCCTTCTCGATCAGCCAGTCGACGTAGCGGCGCAACTCCGCTTCGTTGATGCGTCCTTGAGCGTCCATCGGGACCATGTGCGGCGTCAAAATGCCGCGGATCTTCTCACCCATTCCAAGCACTCCGGAAAACAGGGGTCAGCCCCTTCTAGCCTTGCCGCCTGTAGGATATCATCGAGGTTTTTCGGCAACAACCCGCCGGGGGGAGTGTCACCATGGCCCCACGTTCTAAGGTCGTGCTCACCGATTTCATCAACGATGCCCTGGAGCCGGAACGACGCGTTCTCGGCTCGCTGGCCGACGTCGTGGCGCTCGACGCACACCACGAAAACGAACTCGTGGGACGGGTCGAAGACGCCGACGCCATCATGCTGTTTCACAATCTTAGCTTGTCGTCGAAGACGATTGAGCGGCTGGAACGCTGCAAACTCATCGTCCGCTGTGGGGTGGGCTACGATAACGTGGACCACCGCTTCGCCCGCACCCGGGGCATTATCGTTGCCAATGTCCCCGACTACGGCACCGAGGAAGTGGCCGACTCGGCCATCGGCATGACGCTCGCCCTGGCCCGGGGCATCGCCTACATGAACTCGCGCCTCCGCGGCAGTGAAGGCCCCTGGATGTACACCCAGGTGGTGCCATTGCGACGACTCCGCGGCAGGGTATTCGGCGTGGTGGGACTGGGACGTATCGGCTCGGCCACGGCACTTCGGGCAAAGGCCCTGGGCATGGACGTCGCCTTCTACGACCCCTACAAGCCCGACGGCTACGACAAGGCCCTCGGGGTGCGGCGCGTCGAGAGCATGGCCGAACTGCTTTCGCAGGCCCTGGTGCTCAGCATGCACTGTCCGCTCACGGACGAAACCCACCACATGATCGATGCCCAGGCCATGGCCCAGATGCCCGTCGGGAGTTACTTGATTAATGTTGCACGAGGGGGTGTGGTGGATGCGGATGCTGTGCCCGCGGCCATCGCCTCGGGCCGGCTGGCTGGCGTGGGGATCGACGTCCTGGAACAGGAACCCATCCTGCCCGGGTCCTTGCTGGCCCAAGCCTGGCGCGACCCCACCCATCCGGCTTACCATCGCCTGCTGGTCAACCCCCATGCGGCGTTCTACTGCGAAGAAGGCCTCTTGGAGATGCGAAGCAAAGGCGCCGATGCCTGCCGCCGCGTTCTCTCCGGCCTGCCCGTGAGGAACATCGTGAACTGAAGCGGAAGCAGCGACTTTGCCCCTGATGTCCGCCGCAACTCCTGATATCGCTGGAGAAGAACGCGATGTTGCACGCGGAGACCCTGAGGACTTACGGAGCGCCGCCCTTTCGCGTGGCGGTGCTGCACGGCGGGCCTGGCGGGCCGGGATACATGGCCCCTGTGGCCCGGGCGTTGTCCGAACGCTGGGGCGTGCTCGAACCGCTTCAGACCGCCGATTCTGTGGCAGGGCAGGTCGATGAACTGGCGGCAGTTCTAAGACGCAGTGCCGAATTGCCCGTAACCTTGGCCGGCTCGTCGTGGGGGGCGGTGCTCGGCTACCTGGTCTCGGCCCGCTTCCCGAGCCTCGTGCGCAAGCTCGTCATGATCGGCAGCTCGGCGTTTGACGACCGGTACGCCGCGGCGATCCAGGAGACGCGATTCGAGCGACTCAGCCCCGACGAGAAGGACGAGGCTCGTGGGCTGATGCGACTCCTCGGCGATCCTTCGCACGCGTCGAAGAACGAGACCTTCGCCCGGCTCGGAACGCTCTTCACCAAGAGCGACGCCTTCGACCCTTTGACCCTGGACACCGAAGTGCTGGAGTACCAGTACCGGATCTACCAGAAGGTCTGGCACGATGTTGCGCGGCTTCGCCGCAGCGGAGAGCTGCTTGAACGGGGACGGCAGATCGAATGCCCGGTCGTGGCGATCCATGGCGACTACGACTCCCATCCGGCCGAGAGCGTCGAGAAGCCTCTGGCTGCCACGCTGAGAGACTTCCGCTTCATCCTTCTCGACCGTTGCGGACACCTGCCGTGGATCGAACGGCAGGCGAGGGACCGGTTCTTCGCCGTCCTTCGTGAGGAACTCGAGAGCACGGACGGCTCGTTCCATCGGCGATGAACGCCGGCACGAACTGGGCGCAGTCCCGGGTCCGCTTCCTCAGTCTATGGGCGCAACACAAAGCCCGCGGGCCGCGACCCGCGGGCTTGTGATGGTCTCTTCCCGTGACCGGCGTCACGGATTACGGCGGCAACCATTACTTGGCCGTCTCGGTCGAACCATCGGCGGCGGCGCCGACCGGTTCGCGCGTCTCGGGCAGCGGTCCCACCGAGCCCATGAACACCAGTTGCTTCTTGCCGCCCACCTCCTTGGTGTCGATGGTCACGGTGTCCTTGCCTTGGAACTCGCCCTTGAGCAGTTCTTCGGACAGCGGGTCTTCGACGAAGTTCTCGATCGAGCGGCGCAGCGGCCGGGCCCCGAAATCGAGGTTCGAGCCCTTCTTGATCAGCCACTTCTTAGCCGCCTCGGTGAGCACCAGCGCCAGACCGTGTTCCGAAAGCCGCTCGCGGACCTTGCTCAGTTCCAGGTCGACCACCTTGCCCAGGTCGTCCACGGTAAGGTGCCGGAAGACGATCACGTCGTCGACGCGGTTGAGGAACTCGGGCCGGAAGACCTTCTCGATCTCCGACTCGACGCGGCTCTTCATGCTGTCGTACGAGGCGTCGTCGTCGGGCTTCTGGAAGCCGAAGGCCGATTCGTTCTTGATCGCCTCGGCGCCGGCGTTGGTGGTCATGATGACGATCGTGTTGCGGAAGTCGACGTTGCGGCCGAAGCTGTCGGTCAACCGGCCCTCTTCCATGAGTTGGAGGAGCATGTTGAACACGTCGGAGTGGGCCTTCTCGATTTCGTCGAGGAGGACCACCGAGTACGGACGGCGGCGGATCTTCTCGGTCAATTGCCCGCCCTCTTCGTAGCCCACGTAGCCCGGCGGGGCCCCGATCAACCGGCTGACGTTGTGCTTCTCCATGTACTCGCTCATGTCGATCTGCACGAGCGCGTCGGGATCTCCGAACATGAACTCGGCCAGGGCCTTGGCCAAGAGCGTCTTGCCCACGCCGGTGGGCCCGGCGAAGATGAAGCAGCCGGTGGGGCGCCGCGGGTCCTTCAGACCGCTGCGGCTGCGGCGCACGGCCTTGGCAATGGCGCGGATCGCCTCGTCCTGGCTGATGACCCGCTTGTGCAGGTCGTCTTCCATGAGCATCAGCCGCTTGGTGTCTTCCACGGTCATGCGCGTCAGCGGAATCCCGGTCATTTTCGAGACCACCTCGGCGATGACCTCTTCGTCGACCACGCCGTCGGCCTCGCGGGCGCGGTCCTTCCAGTCGCGCGTGATCTGCGACTTCTTCTTCTTGAGCTTGTCGGCCGAATCGCGAAGCGAGGCCGCCTTCTCGAAGTCCTGGTTGGCGACCGCCTCTTCTTTCTCCTTGTTGAGCCGTTCGACTTCCTCGTCGATCTCCTTGAGGTCCGGCGGCCGGGTCATCGACTTCAGGTGCACGCGGGCGCCCGATTCGTCGATGACGTCGATTGCCTTGTCCGGCAGGCAGCGGCCCGTAATGTACCGATTCGAAAGCTCGACGGCGGCCTCGATCGCGTCGTCGGTAATCTGCACGTGGTGGTGCTTCTCGTAGCGGTCGCGCAGCCCCTTGAGGATATCGATCGTCTCTTCCTTGCTTGACGGTTCGACCATGACAATCTGAAAGCGGCGATCCAGCGCGCTGTCCTTCTCGATGTACTTGCGGTACTCGTCCAAGGTGGTCGCGCCGATGCACTGGATCTCGCCCCGGGCCAAGGCCGGCTTGAGCACGTTCGAGGCATCGATGGCCCCTTCCGCCCCGCCAGCCCCGACCAGCGTATGCAACTCGTCGATGAAGAGGATCGTGTTCTTCGCGCGGCGGACTTCGTTCATCACCGCCTTGATGCGTTCTTCGAACTGCCCGCGGTACTTGGTCCCGGCAACCATCATCGCCAGGTCCAACACCACGATGCGCCGATCCAGCAGCAATTCCGGGACATTCCCCTCGACGACCCGCTGGGCAAAGCCCTCGACGATGGCCGTCTTGCCGACACCGGCCTCGCCCAGCAGCACCGGGTTGTTCTTGGTGCGGCGGCTCAGGATCTGCATCGTCCGCTCGATCTCCTTTTCGCGGCCGATCACAGGGTCGAGCTTGTTCTGACGTGCCAGTTCGGTCAGATCGCGGCCGAAGCTGTCCAGCGCGGGCGTCTTGGATTTCGCGCCCTGCTGCGGCTCGCCGGAGCCGCCCATCCCGCCCCGCTCCGAGCCCTCGGCACCTTCCATGCCATGGCCCAGCAGGTTGAGCACTTCCTCGCGAACCTCTTCCAGCTTCAAGCCGAGATTCATCAGCACCTGGGCGGCCACTCCCTCCTGCTCGCGCAGCAACCC
>CAZFKF010000242.1:0-6820 GCA_964518805.1 uncultured Planctomycetaceae bacterium
CGGCGAACGTGGCCACCAAGCCGAGTTCCGGTGCTGGCATTGCTAGCACGGGCCTTCTGTGGTTCTCCGCCCACGGATCGCACGGTTCAGAGGACTTGCGGCGGCAAACCGCCAATCCCCGAAATGGCGGTGCATCATCTTGACCGTGACGGAGTCGAAGTGCTAGATTGCTTGCGCATCAGGATGCCGCTGTCAGATGGGATTGCTGACTCAAGCAGGGAGGGCGATCGAATGCTCAAAACCCTAGGGATTGTCGAGGCTTGCTTTCGTTCTCCCGCGGCCCGGGCGAGGGCCTTGCGCAAGTTGGGCGGCAAGTCGGTTTTGGAATGGGTCGTGCGCCGCGCCACCGACTGCCAGCGGCTCAGTGGCGTCATCGTCGTCACCTCCGACGCCCCGGAGAACGCCTTCGTCTCCAAGATCGTTCCGTTGGACGTTCCCGTCTACGTGGCCCGCAAACCGGACTCCCTGGGATGCCTGGCCGCCGCGCTGGACGAATTCCCGGCGGAATCGGCCATGCGGATCATGGCCGGCTACCCATTCATCGATCCAGTGTTGATCGACCGGTTGGTGATTGTGGCCGAGAATCGAGAGTCCTGCGACTACGTCGGCTACTGCTCGCGCGACGGCCGGCCGGCCACGCTTTCGCCCGTGGGCGTCTATGCCGAGTGGTTCCGCGCCACATCCCTGCGCGAGGCGGCTCGCCGTGCGAGGGCGAAACCGGACCGCGACGAGCCCACGCGCTACCTGTACTCGCATCCGGAAGAATTCCAGGTGTGCTTGATCCCCGCCCCGGAGCAGATCGACCGCGAGGACGTCCGACTTCGCGTCGACGTCGAAGAGGACTTCGACCACGCCGTGGCGATCTACGAGGCCCTCGGCCCGGAACTCGACTACCACCGCATCGCCAGCCTGCTGCACCACCAGCCGGCCCTGCGAAGCCGCATGGCGGCCATCAACCGGGCAACGGCGAAGGGATAGGCAAGAAGGCACGAAGACGTGGAGACGGCAACACGCCTCGCATCTCCGCGTCTCCCCCCTCTTCCTCCCGCCCCTCTTGATCGCCCCGCGTCGATCCTTCATCATTCAGCATTCCTCCTTCACCAATCGCACTACGGAGGCATGCCGTGCCCAAGACGGTCGCGCTATTGGGGGCGCTGGACACCAAGGGAGTCGAGTATGGCTTCGTCAAGCAGTGCATCGAGGCCCGCGGACTCCGCACGCTGGTGATCGACACCGGGGTACTCGGAGAGCCTCGGCTGGCGGCCGACGTGTCGCGCGACGCCGTGGCCGCGTCCGGCGGGGCCGATCTGGCCGAACTCGTGGTCCGGCAGGACCGGGGCGAGGCCGTGGCCGCCATGGCGCGCGGGGCTGCTGCCCTCGTGGCCAAGCTCTATGCCGAGGGCCGATTCGACGGCATCCTGGCCATGGGCGGTGGCGGCGGCACGTCGATCGCTTGTGGCGCCATGCGAAACCTGCCGCTGGGCGTGCCCAAGGTGATGGTCTCCACCGTAGCCGGCGGCGACGTGTCGGGTTACGTCGGCGTCAAAGATATCGTGATGATCCCCAGCATCGTCGACGTGGCCGGCATCAATCGCATCAGCCGCGAGGTCTTCTCCCGCGCGGCCGGGGCCATCGCGGGGATGCTCGAGACCGAGGTCCCGCCGGGCGAGGACAAGCCGTTGGTCGCGGCCTCGATGTTCGGCAACAGCACCCCCTGCGTCGAGGCCGCCAAGGCAATCGTCGAAGCCGCCGGCTACGAGGTCCTGGTGTTCCACGCCACGGGCACCGGCGGCCGGACCATGGAAAGCCTGATCGAAGCCGGCCTGATCGCCGGCGTGCTCGATGTGACCACGACGGAATGGGCCGACGAACTGGTCGGCGGCGTCCTGGCGGCTGGCCCGACGCGTCTGGAGGCCGCCGCGCGGCACGGCGTGCCCGCGATCGTCACGCCGGCCTGCCTCGACATGGTCAACTTCTGGGCCCCGGCCACGATTCCCAAGAGGTTCGAGGGACGCCGCTTCTATCCGCACAACCCGAACATCACGCTCATGCGCACCACGCCCGACGAGTGCCGGCGCCTGGGCCAGATCGTGGCCGAAAAGCTCGGCCTGAGCACTGGCCCGGTAGCGGTCCTCATTCCCCTGCGCGGATGGAGCATGATCGACTCGCCCGGCGGGCCGTTTTGGTGGCCCGAGGCTAACCAGGCGTTCGTCGAGGCCCTGAAAGCCGATCTTCGACCCGGTATCCCGGTCATCGAAGTTGACGCCAACGTGAACGACGCCGAGTTCGCCCGGCGCTGCGCGGAGGAATTGCTGAAGAGGATGAAGTAGAAGCGTGGTCGGCGGTCGGTGATCAACGACAAGCCCCAAGCGCACTGCGCATTCACTACCGGGCACACGATGCTCCACGCCGCAGACCTCCAACCGACCGCTGACGACCGACCACTTCCCAAGGAGTGACCCATGTCCGAGACCCGAACTCAGATCCTGCAACGCTTTAACCACAAGATCGCCCAAGGCAAGCCGATCATCGGCGGCGGGGCGGGCACCGGCATCAGCGCCAAGTTCGAGGAGGCCGGCGGCATCGATTTGATCGTGATCTACAATTCCGGCCGTTTCCGCATGGCCGGGCACGGGTCGCTGGCCGGGTTGTTGCCCTATGGCGACGCCAACCAGATCGTCATGGAGATGGCCGGCGAGGTGCTACCCGTGGTCAAACGCACGCCCGTGCTGGCCGGCGTGTGCGGCACCGACCCGATGCGGCGCATGGAGCGGTTCCTGGGCGAAGTCAAGGCGATTGGATTCGCCGGCGTGCAGAATTTCCCCACGGTCGGCCTCTTCGACGGCGTGATGCGCGTCAACCTCGAAGAGACCGGCATGGGCTACGCCCGCGAGGTCGAGATGATCCGCCTGGCCCGCGAAATGGACCTCCTGACCACCCCCTACGTGTTCAACCCGGCGGAGGCAACCGAGATGGCCCAGGCCGGGGCCGACATCCTCGTGGCCCACATGGGCCTGACCACGGCCGGCTCGATCGGGGCCAAGACGGCCAAGACGCTCGAACAATGTGTTTCGCTCATCGACGAGATCGTCAAGGCGGCACGCCAGGTCCGCAGCGAGATCATCGTCCTCTGCCACGGCGGCCCGATCGCCGAACCGGACGACGCCGCCTTCATCCTCAAACACTGCCCGTCGGTCGACGGCTTCTACGGTGCAAGCTCCATGGAACGCCTGCCCACCGAACGCGCCATCCGCGAACAAACCGAACGCTTCACGCAGATTCGCCGCTAGAAGCAGTGCGATGGAACTGACATGGGAGGAGCTGAGCCGCGAAGGGACGTGATGGGAAAGCCCAGGGCGAAACCCCTCGCTGACGCGCACAAGTTCTCGCCCCGGAGGGACGGTCGTGAGTAGCCCAGCAGTTCACTGCCGGAAACGTAGCTAAACAAGGCGTTCTTGAGTCCCGTAGGGACGACTGATCCCGACGTTTCATCGCGACGTTTCGGTCGTCCCTACGGGACCAAAGGCATCTATTATGGCAATCCGCGTCCCAGCGATGAATCGCTGGGCGTTCTTCATGCGATCCTCCGGGTCGGAAGAACGAGACCTGCCTGCAACAACGAGGGCGTCGTCCTAGGCTTCCGCAAATCGTCCCTTCGGGGCTAAGGAGTACTGCAATGCGTGTTTGGCATACACTCGCTTTGGTCTTCACACTTGCCGTCCCCGCCACCGCGTTTTCCGACGACGTTGTGCTCCTGGTCGACGACGTCGCCGCCGATGGTCTGGTGATCGCTCCGGTCGATCTGACCGCGGCGGTCCGATGGTGCAAGATATCGTCGGTCAGCCCGACCGGCATTCGCGCCGTGGATTCCGGCGGCCAGGCGGTTCCGTTTCAGTTCGTGCCGGACGCCGAATTCGACGCCAGCGCCCGCATCGCCGGCACGGTTGTGCTGCGATTGCCCAAGCCCGGCCCGGCATGCCTGCGCCTCCAGTCCAGCCCCAGCGACGAGAAGCCGGCCGCGTGGAATGGCGTGGTCAGCACGCCGGCCTACAGCGTGACGCACGATCCAAAACGCATGGGCGGCTTCCCTTGGAAGATCACCTTCCCCGGCAGCGGAAAGACGTTTGAGATGCCTCTCTGGAACCATCGAGTCCACCACCAGCAGTTGGGCAGCTTCGGCGGCGCCGGCGACCCGCAGGCCGTCGTCAAGCTCGTGGCCCAAGGACCGCTGTGCAGCGTGGTCCGGATTCGCACGCATTTCGTCCAGGGAGGAAAGCGGCCGGCGAGCGAGCCTGTGGCCGTGTACGACTGGTACTACTTCCGCGACCGGCCGCTGGCGTACGTAACCGCCACGATCCAGCAGAAACAGCCCTTCACTTGGCACGAAGTGCATTTCCTGGAAATGGACTACCCGCGCGAAAACCTCCCCCGTTGGGCCGGCGGCGACCCCCTGGAGCAGGCTGAATTCAAGGTCACCAATACGACCCACCCCTGTTCGCAATGGGGCGTGGTGCACGATGGTAAGAACGGGATCGGCATGTTCCAGTGCGGACAGGTGCTGTTCTACGACGCCGGCCCGGGCACCTACATCCAGGCCCACGGCGACAGCGTGTGGAGCCCGTGGTCGGACACCCGCAAGCAGTCCTCCGCCTGGCTCTGGATGGGCACGAGCGATGACCCCGCGCGAGCGGTTCAGGCCGCCGCGAGAGCCAATTCGACCGCCGTCCGGGCAATCGTCTCCACGGACGCGGTGCGGACGAAGATCGCGGCGGCGGCCAGGCAGATGGAGCAGAAGCCCGCCAGCGAGCAGACATGGTGGCAGATCGAAGGGGCAAAACAACTCGAAGCCCAAGGGCGGCTGGAGGAGGCGGTCCAGGCCGCCGGTGGCCAGACGCCAGCCGGCTGGACCGTGGTGTCGGCCGGTCCCTTGGAGATGATTCTGGATTGCAGCCAAGGCGGGATTCGCCTCTTCAACCTCCTCGACTCCCAGACCCGGCAACGGCTCGTCACGGGCCGGCCCTTGCCTCTCTTCACGATTTCGCTCCGCAACACCCAGACCAAAGAAGAGATACGCGTCCAGGCGGATTCGGGATGGGACAAGACGGAAGTCAAACCGCTTGACCCCGGCGATCGCTCCGCCGGCGTCGACCTGCGATGGGAGTCGCCCTCGGACAAGCGGCTGGGCGACTTGAAGGTCGTCGCACGGGCGTTCCCTGACGAGGCAACGAGCGCCATCCGCTGGCGTCTGCTAGTCGAAGGTCAGCAGTCGCCGTGGGCGTTGGGCGTGGTCACTTTCCCGCAAGCCGCCGTGCCCGATCTCGGCCCCGGCGCCTGCGTGCTCTTTCCCAAAGGGTGCGGCGAAGTGCAGAAGGATGTGTGGAACAAGTCCTTCCGCTTCTCCGGAACGTATCCCAGCGGCTGGACGACGATGCAATTCATGGCCGCCTACCGCGGCGACGGGAAGGCCGGCCTGTACCTGGCCGTTCACGACCCTTGGGGCAGCACCAAGGACTTGCGATGCGAGTCGCGTTTGCCGGATCGCGACGTGGTGCTGGCCTACGAGCACCCGGTGCCGGACCTCGGCGTGCCGGGCAATCGTTTCCAGCTTCCGGGCGAAGCCGTCTGGAGGCTCATTCGCAGCGACTGGTTCGACGCCTCGGTGACCTACCGCGACTGGGTCCGCAAGGAGGCGAAGTGGTACCCGCGGCTGGGCGCCGATGGCCGCGAGGACACGCCGCTCTGGATGCGTGAATTGTCCGTCTGGGCGCTTAGCGGCGGAACGTCGAAGGAATGCGTGGGGCCGGTCAAGGACTTCGCGAAGACCATCGCCCCGCCGTCCGGGGTCCATTGGTACAACTGGCATCAGATTCCCTTCGACAACGACTATCCCCAGTATTTCCCCACCCAGCCCGGCTTTGCCGAGGGCGTGCGCGAGTTGCAGTCCTCCGGCGTGTTCGTTATGCCGTACATCAACGGCCGGCTCTGGGACACGCGCGACAAAGGCATGCAGGACTTCGAGTTCACCAAGGTCGCCCGGCCCGCCGTAAGCAAGAACGAACAAGGCGAGCCGTACACTGAAACCTACGGCAGCAAGGAATCGGACGGCAGCCCCGTGAAGCTTGGAGTGATGTGCCCTGCGACCGATCTCTGGCAGCGGCGGGTCCGCGAGATCGTCATGCGGCTGTTCATTGAGTGCGGCGTGAAAGGCGTGTACATCGACCAGATTGCGGCGGCCGCACCCACGCTCTGCTGCGACAGAAGCCATGGCCACCCGCTGGGCGGCGGCCACTGGTGGACCGAGGGATACTGGAAGCTCTTGGACGCCGTCCGCCAGGCCATGCCCAAGGACCGCATGCTTACGACCGAGTGCAACGGAGAACCGTACATCCGCTGCTTCGACGGGTACCTCACCTGGCACTGGCAGTACGACGGCCAAGTGCCGGCGTTTCCGGCCGTGTACGGCGGGTCGATCCAGATGTTCGGCCGATCCTACGGCGGCGGCGCGACCAAGGACCTCGCCCTGCGCATGCGTGCAGGGCAACAACTCGTGTTCGGCGAGCAGATCGGCTGGATCGGCCCTGGCATGGCCATGGAGAAGGAAAACGCCCCGTTCTTCAAGAGCGTGGTCCATCTGCGGCGCCAGTTGCAGCGCTACTTCTATGCCGGCGAGATGGCCCGGCCGCCCAAGCTCGCCGGCGACATTCCTACGGTCCGGGCCGACTGGCAATGGGGCGGAACGGCCTGGGTGACCACCGACGCCGTGCTCACCGGCGCGTGGCGCCGTCCGGCCGAAAAGCGCCTGGGCCTGACCTTCCCGAAC
>CAZFKF010000243.1:0-6813 GCA_964518805.1 uncultured Planctomycetaceae bacterium
GCGTCGTGGTTCAGATCATCATGGAACGCCACAAAAGGCATCGGGAATGCACCGACGCGAAGCCGTCGTCGATTCCGAGCGTTTGCCACCGACCGTCGAGCGCTTGTCGCGGAGCGATGGCATCACGGCAAGCAGCGTCGCCCCAAAATCCTCCCCCATTGATGGTTATTGACGAACGGAGAGGACTTGGGGTATTCAGATCGTATTGCGCCTCCTATCACCAAGGACGGCCCTTGAACCAAGGAGCTACGTCGTGAAACGCCGTGCTTTCTCTCGCGTGTTCCCACGATCTTCGCGCGGCTTGCGCCGCAGGTCTGACAACTCGCCTCATAGCACCCGCCCGTGGCGGCTTCAGATCGAGCGGCTCGAAGAGCGGGCCCTGCTGGCTGGCGATCTCTACATTAGTAGGGTAATTCCACTGGGATCGGGCACGCATCCCTTCGAGACGTTGGACCTCCAGTTCAGTAAGGCTGTTCAGGACGGCACCTTCGCGCTGGGCGATGTTACGCTTGACGGCCCGGGCACGCTGGCGGTTCAGGCGCTGACGAAAATGGCCGACGATCGGTATCAACTTCAGTTGAGCGGAACGGGAGAGGGCACCTACAGCCTCTCGGTCGGCCCAGACGTCGCCGCTGCGGACGACGGGCAATGGATGAACCAGAACCACAACGCCACGCCCGGCGAGTCGGGCGATGCGTTTCAGGCAGCGTTATTCTCCAACGGCGTGACGATCGCCGACGCCGCCTACGACGGCAAGGCCCTGGTCATTTGCGGCAAGACGGCCACGATCGACGGCGAGCACGATTTCGACTCCGTGGAGATTCTCGGCGGCGCGGTGGTCACCGACAGTCCCACGACCATCGCTGCCGAAACCAAGATCGACTGGCAGGTCGCCAACGGCCTTTGGGTCGACGCGGACTCCAGGATCGACGTCTCCGCGCATGGTTATCTGCGCGGCTACACGGTGGGCAATACGCTCACCGGCGGGGCAACGGATACGGGCGGAGGGAGCTACGGAGGGCTGGGCTCCGGTTCGGGGAGCAACTGGGTCTATGGTGATTACACCAATCCGAACGAACTGGGTAGCGGCGGTGGGACCCGTTGGGCTCAAGCGGGCTCCGGCGGCGGCCTGGTGCGGATCGCGGCCGGCACGGCCCAGATCGACGGCCGAATATTGGCCAACGGCGGCAACGGCCTGGCGGGCAACGTGGGGCACGATGCGGGCAGCGGGGGCGGCATCCGACTCGACGTGGGCGCGCTCAGCGGCACAGGAAGCATTACGGCTAACGGCGGCAACGGGGCTTCCGACGGCTATGGCACGGGCGGTAGCGGAAGCGGCGGCCGCGTGGCCATCTACTTCGATACGAGCAGTCTTCCCGTCTCCCACATCACCGCCAACGGTGGTGCCGGCGGCGGATTGTCCGCGGCCGTGGGAACCGTCTATTGGAAAGACAACCATGGTGAGGCGACCCTCCGCATCGACAGCCACGGCGCCCCTGCGGGCCAGTGGACGCCGCTGGGCATGGACAGCGAAGCGACCTTCCGGGCGGATCGCTTGGTGATCACGGGGGCCAACGTGGTGGCCGCGCCCGAGCACCAGATGCCCATCGATGCCAACAACGTAAGCCTTGAGGCCGGCGCCGTCCTGACGCATCGCCCAACCACGCCATCGCAAGAGTATTCGTTGCTGATGACGGTCCAGGAGACGCTCTCGATCGATGTTGACTCCCGGATCGACGTTTCCAACCGGGGATACACGCAGGGCTATTCGGTGGGGAATACCACGGCCCATGGGGCGGTGGACTGCGGGGGCGGCAGCTACGGCGGGTTGGGTTCCGGCTCGGGGGCCAACTGGGTCTACGGCGATTTCACCGATCCGAATCAGCTCGGGAGCGGCGGGGGGACCCGTTGGGGAAGCGCTGGCGCCGGCGGTGGCCTGGTGCGGATCACGGCAGCTATAGCCGCAATCGACGGCAGCATTCTGGCCAACGGCGGCAATGGCCAGGCGGGGAATGTGGCCCACAACGCGGGCAGCGGGGGCGGCCTCCGACTCGACGTGGGCGCGCTCAGCGGCACAGGAAGCATTACGGCTAACGGCGGCAACGGGGCTTCCGACGGCTATGGCACGGGCGGTAGCGGAAGCGGCGGCCGCGTGGCCATCTACTTCGATACGAGCAGTCTTCCCGTCTCCCACATCACCGCCAACGGTGGTGCCGGCGGCGGATTGTCCGCGGCCGTGGGAACCGTCTATTGGAAAGACAACCATGGTGAGGCGACCCTCCGCATCGACAGCCACGGCGCGGCCACCGGCGTCTGGACGCCTCTGGGCCAAGACTCCGATGCGCTGCTCGCCGTCGACAACCTGGTGATCCGTGGGGCTGGCGTGGTTGCTGCCCCGGAACACCAGATGCCGATCCAGGCGAACAACCTGACGATCGCCGATCAGGCGAAGCTGACCCACCAGTACACCACCGCCTCGGACGAGTATCGTCTGCTGCTCACTGTCGCCAATACGCTATGGGTCGATTCGACTTCCGCCATTGATGCGTCAGCACGCGGATATCTGCGTGGATATACGCTTGGCAACACAACCACGGGCGGGACGACGAACACGGGCGGGGGAAGCTACGGGGGACTGGGTTCGGGCTCGGGGGCCAACTGGGTCTACGGCGATTACACCGATCCGAACGAACTCGGTAGCGGCGGCGGCACGCGTTGGGGCAAGGCTGGGTCGGGCGGCGGCCTGGTGCGGATTACAGCCGCGATGGCCCAAATCGACGGCAGCATTCTGGCCAACGGCGGAAACGGTCAGGCGGGCAACGTAGGGCACGATGCGGGGAGTGGCGGCGGAATCCGACTCGACGTCGGCACGCTCAGCGGCACGGGCAGCATCACGGCCAATGGCGGCAACGGAGCGGCGGACGGCTACGGCACCGGCGGTAGCGGCGGGGGCGGCCGGGTGGCCGTGTACTGCACGGACATGAGTGGCTTCGATGCGACCCATGTCACGGCCCACGGCGGTGACAATCCTTCGGGCGGAAATTGGTGGGCGGCGGCCGGAACAGTCTACTTCAAGCAAGGCAACCACGATGGCGTGCTACGCGTCGACAGCCACGGCGTCCCTACGGGTCAATGGACGCCGCTCTTGGAGAATGACATCGCGAACTCGATTTTCGACGTCGATCATCTTGTGCTTTCTGGGGCGGGCGTGGTCGCAGCGCCCGGGTCGCAGATTGGCATTCAGGCCCACAATATCGACATCCAAAACGGCGCGGTCCTGACCACCCAAGCCACCACAACGTCCCAGGCGTACTCGCTTCTGGTGTCGGTCGACGGACAGTTGGCGATCGATGCCGCTTCGCGAATCGACGTCAGCGCCAAAGGCTATGGCCGAGGGCAGACCGATCCCGGCCTGAGCACGGGCGGAGCCGTCAACGAAGGCGGCGGGAGCTACGGGGGATTGGGGTCCGGTTCCGGGGCCAACTGGGTTTACGGCGATTTCAGGAATCCGAATGAGTTGGGCAGCGGCGGGGGAACGAAGTGGAATGGCGCCGGCGCGGGCGGTGGATTGGTGCGAATCACGGCCGGCACGGCCCAAATCGACGGCAGCATTTTGGCCAACGGCGGCGACGGCCAGGCCGGCAATGTGGCCCACGATGCAGGCAGCGGCGGCGGCATTCGGCTGGATGTGGGCACGCTCAGCGGCACGGGCAGCATCACGGCCAATGGCGGCAACGGAGCGGCGGACGGCTACGGCACCGGCGGCAGTGGCAGTGGCGGGCGTGTGGCCGTGTATTACGACACCAGCAGTTTCTCCGTCTCCCATATCGCCGCGCACGGCGGCACCGGAGGTGGTTCATCCGCGGCCGTGGGGACGGTCTTTCTGAAGGACAACCATGGGCTGGGGACGCTGCGTGTCGACAGCCACGGCGCGGCAACGGGAGTGTGGACGCCTTTGGGCCAGAATTCCGACGCGATGCTGTCCGTGGACAATTTGTTGGTCAGCGGGGCTGGCGTGGTGGTCGCCCCGGAGCATCAGATGCCCGTCAGCGCGAACAACGTCACGATCGCCAATGGGGCCAAGCTGACCCATCGCTACACGACCGCGACCGACGAGTATTCGCTCCTGATGACCGTCAACGATTCGCTCGTCGTCGATTCGGCTTCAACGATCGATGTGTCTGCGCGCGGATACCTGCGTGGGCATACGCTGGGCAACAGCACCGCGGGTGCGGCAACGGACACGGGTGGCGGGAGCTACGGAGGACTGGGTTCGGGCTCGGGGGCCAATTGGGTCTACGGCGATTATACGAATCCCAATGAACTTGGTAGTGGCGGCGGCACGCGTTGGGGTGGAGCGGGTTCGGGCGGCGGCCTGGTGCGGATCACGGCCGGAACGGCCCAGATCGACGGCCGCATTCTGGCCAACGGCGGAAACGGTCAGGCGGGCAACGTGGCCCACGATGCAGGCAGCGGCGGCGGCATTCGGTTGGATGTGGGCACGCTCAGCGGAAGCGGCAGCATTCTGGCCAACGGCGGCAGCGGAGCCTCCGACGGCTACGGCACGGGCGGCAGCGGCAGCGGCGGGCGCGTGGCCGTGTATTACGACACGCTCGACGGATTCGATGTCACCCACGTCCAGACCAACGGGGGCGACAATCCGAACGCGGGAGGCTGGTATGGCGCGGCGGGCACGGTCTACCTGAAGCACACGGGCGGCGAAGGCGTGCTGCGGGTCGATAGCCATGGGGCTCACACCGGCCAATGGACACCGCTGGGCAGGGGCACGGACGAGGCGTTCCGTGTCGATCGCCTGGTCATCACCGGTGCCGGGGTGGTCGCTGCTCCGGAGCATCAGATGCCGATTCAGGCCAACAACGTGGACATCGCCGCCGGTGCGTTGTTAACGCACCGCCCAACGAATCCGACGCAAGAGTACTCGTTGGTTCTCGTGATCTCCGGCGACCTGACGGTTGCCGCCCAGTCGGGCATCGACGTCTCGGCGCGAGGCTACCTGCGCGGGTATACCGTCGGCAATACGACGAGCGGCGGGGCGACGGGCGCCGGAGGCGGCAGCTACGGCGGGCTAGGCAGCGGAACGGGGGCCAACCCGACCTACGGCGATCCCGCCTTCCCGAACGAATCGGGCAGCGGCGGCGGCACGCGCTGGGGCGGCGCCGGTTCGGGCGGCGGACTGGTGCAAATCACGGCCGGTGACGTCTTCCTGGATGGCTTCATCCTGGCCAACGGCGGCGACGGTCGCGCCGGCAACGTGGCCCACGACGCTGGCAGCGGCGGCGGCATTCTGGTCAATGCGGGGAGCATTGACGGCGCCGGCGTCATTCACGCGGACGGCGGCAAAGGCGCTGCCGACGGTTACGGGGCCGGCGGCAGCGGCGGCGGCGGACGGGTGGCCATCTACACGTGGGCCCCCCTTGGCCTGGCCGTTCCGGCCGAAGACGTCACGGCCAAGGGCGGGACCGGTGGGGCGGGCGACGCGGCAGCGGGCACGGTGGTCTTCAGTTCAACTCCAAGCTTCGCGTGGCGTCTGGCAAAGCCGCTCGTGCACGGCATCGCGACGCTCTCCTGGCAAGCTCTCGCCATGGACCCGGCAACAGTGAGCGCTGAGGTCACCGCGTATGGAGCGCACCAGGAATTCCCCCTGGCGATCGATCAACCGTTGGTCGGTGACATCACCTGGGACACGATGCAACTTGCCGACGGACCGTATGAAGTCCGCGTCGTCTTCCGAAACGCCGCGTCCGAGGTGGTCGGTCAGTTGACGCGCCGGGTGACGATCAACAATGCCCCGGCCTGGCATTCCGGACGGATCACGAACGACCAGACGTGGACCAAGGACAAGGTGCACGTCTGCGACGGGAGTGTGACGATTGCGGCGGGCATCCACGTGTCCATCGAGCCGGGGGCCGTGGTGAAGTTCACCGCCGGCAGCCACACCCAGGTGATCCTCGAGCCAGGCGCGACGGTCGACGCCCCGGCTACGTCCGACGCCCCCATCGTCTTCACCTCCTTGGCCGACGACACGGCGGGTGGCGACGCCAATCTCGACGGCTCGAAAACGCTTCCCCAGCCGGGCGACTGGAGCGGGTTCAACGTACCGCCGAACGCCACGCTCAACCTCAGTCCCGCCGTCGAGTTGCGCTACATCGAACAGACCCATTCCGGCTCGCTGGCCGCGGGAGAAACGTGGTTCGGGACCTTCGTCCACGAGGTCTCCGGGACGCTTGTCGTCCCGTCCGGAGTGACGCTGACCATCCAGCCGGGCGCCGTGGTCAAGTTCGACCGAGGCGCAGGCGTCAGCGTGCAGAATGGCGGCCATCTCGTGGCCGCAGGCACCCTGGCCCAGCCGATCGTCTTCACCTCGATCCAGGACGATTCGGCCGGCGGCGACACCAATGCCGACGGCAACGCCAGTTCGCCTTCGGCGGGCGATTGGGATCGGATCGCCATCCACAGCGGAACCGCAGAATTCGACCACACCGTGATACGCTACGGCGCGGGGTACGATTCCGTCAACAGCGCCATGATCCGCATGGACGGCAACGCCCAGGTCACGGTCTCCAATAGCATCCTGACCGAGGCCTTCTACACCGGAATCCTCGACTGGGGCGGCACGATCACCGTAACGAACACGATCCTGACCGCCATCGACCGTGCCATCTCGACGCATCCCGGCGGCACCGCCCACATCATCAACTGCACACTGGACAACAACCGATGGGCGCTGGAGACCCACGGCGGGGGCATGGACGTTCACAACACCCTTGTCAGCAACAGCCTCGAAGCAGGGAT
>CAZFKF010000244.1:0-6802 GCA_964518805.1 uncultured Planctomycetaceae bacterium
TCTTCGACGAGCCGGGCAGGATGCGGCCCAAGGCCGTCTTGACCGCCTTGACCACCGAGGAACCCGGCAGCGGCAGCCGGATCGTCTCGACGCGCCCCTGTCCGGCGTCCTGCGTCACGCGAATTCGGTAGCTCGGCAGGGGACTGGCGTAGAGATTCCGCGGGAAGAACCCGAGGGCGAACTCGCCTTCGGGAAGCGCGACGCGATACCGGCCGTCGACCAGCGGGGCATAGTAGCGGCATTCGCCTATGCGGCCCTCGACGATCGGAAAGAAGCCCACCAGCACCTCGCGACGGAACTGCTTCTGGCAGTTGCGCACCACGCGCGGCGACACGCCGCCTTCGACCGGGTAATGCGGGCGGTCGAGGATTTCCCAGGGGACGGTCTGTTCGAGGACTTCGAAATGCGTGTGCGGCGGCGGCTCGCGGCCTTGGATCTCCTGCGAGAGCCGCTCGAAGCGGGCCTTGGCCTCGTGAATTGCCTCGCGCCAGCCTGCGGTCTGGGCCACCGGGTCGTTGAAGCAGGCGAGGCTCTGGTCGACCGGCATCGACACGACCGGCGAGAGCCCGAACGTGATCCCCCGCCGCACGGCGAACTCGACGAGGTTGGGAATGTCGCGCAGGTTGACCTTCATCACGGACATGGTCACCGAGACGAACGAGGGCGGGCCCTTGCGGCGAACCAACTCGATCATCCGGTCGATGTTCGCCACGACCCGTTCCCAGCGGCCGTTGAGGCGAACCGTCTCGAACACGCCCTTCGAGCCGCCGTCGAGCGAGACGTTCAGGGCCAGGCGTTTGAAGCGGGACAGGCCGGCCAGGATCTCGTCGCTGACCAGCGAGGCGTTCGTCGTGGTCGACAGTTGCAGGTAGGGATTCGAGGCGGCTCCCGTTCCTTCAGGTCCTTTCAGAAACTCCCGCCAGCGGCGATCGGCCAGCGGCTCGCCGCCGCCGGGAATGAGCTGATCCAAGACCGGCGCCAGGGCCAACACTTCGTCGATCGCCGACGCGCGATCCAATCGCAGGCTCCTCGTGGCGTCCTGGTAGCAGTGGATGCAGCGGAAGTTGCAGGCGTAGGAAGCCGTCAGCGAGATGATCGTAGGCCGGGCCTCGAGCACCGCCGCCCCCCGCGCGATCTCCTCGCGCAGAACGCGCAGGTTCTTGGCATACGGCGACGAGGGCGAGTCCTCGCGATCAGCATCGGGATCGAACTGAAGCCCCATGGCATTGCCCTGGCGCAGGGCCAGGCAGTTGGCGCACCCGGCCGCCGCCAGGTCGCCCCGCGCCATGTTCCTCCGCAGGTTCTGGTACACCGGCCCGTTCCAGATCTCCAGCAGCGACGTGTCGTTCAGGTTGCCGCAGGCCGGGTTCAGGTTCCCATAGGCGGACCAGTAGCAGCAGGGATTCACCGTCCCATTGGCGTCGATGACCATCTGCTGCCATGGGATATGGCACCGCGGAGCCTGAGAAACAGGGACCATTTCGCAATATCCCTCATGTTATCTGTTCTGTGGGGAATGCGATCGGGTCGTCCGATCCCGTAAACTGAATACTTGGCCTCGCGCGACTTGCCTCTTCGCGCAGTTGCGCCTTCGAGCCGTAGTCCGCGCGCTCGAGCCGCCGGCAGAGCCAGCACATGTTGTTCTGGAGGTCGTCGCGGGCGTTGACCGTTCGCCGCACCTCCCGCATCCGCCGGCAGTTCCAGACCCGCCGGAGGTCGACGATGGCCGAATCCTCGACGGCCAGGTTCAACGACACCCCGCTGCAACAGATCGAAAAGGCCCTTTCGCCGCCGGGCCCGATGCCGATCTGGGCCTTCGACCACGGCGACGAGCATCCGCCCGCGCCCGGATACGCCACCACCGTATTCGCCGCCCGGCACCGCGCGAGTGGTTCCCCGGCCACGATGTATCCGACGCCTCGCTGCCGGGCATGCTCCGACAACTGCCGCACGGCGTGCCATGCCTCGGGGTCGTCGTGGAGGGCCTCGGACACGGGGAGGGCGCCGTCGACGGGCGGAATCGGAAAGTACGGGTAGATTTCGACCGCATCGAACTTCAGACGCGCGGCCAGGTCGATCATCGGCTGGACGTCGCCCACGGCCGACCTCGCCAGCACCATGCTCAGGCGCACCGCCAGCCTCGGCGGCCTCCGCCGCGAAAGGGCCTCCAGATTGGCCAGCAGGCGGCCGAAGCTCCCGCCCTTGATCAGCCGGCCGTAGGTCGCTTCACACGCCGCGTTGGCCGAAATGTTGAGGTAATCGAGATGATCCGTGGCTTCGAGGTTCTCGCCCGAGAGCCCCAGCCCGTTGGTGCAGACCATCAGGCGGCTCTTCGGCGCCAGTCGCCGCACGCCGCGGACGATTCGGGCGAATTCGGGATGGACCAGCGAATCGCCGGCGCCGCCGCTGAGCCAGATTTCGCGCACGCGGCCCAGCCAGGTCATCTGCTCGAAAAGCTCTGCAGGCAAGACCTCGCGGCGAGCGATCTGCTTGAGATCGAGCGAACAGAATCGGCACCGCTGGTTGCAGTAGTTCGACAGGGCGAAGCCCACCACCGGCGGATAGCTGCGGAGCCAAGTACGGCCGTAGCGGCGTTCGAGCCGGTTAAGGCACTCGTTGAAGCGCACCGGGTTGTGGCCGAGGCTCGCCAGGGCCACCAACACGTCCTTGGCCGAATGCGCATGCCGGTAGCCCCACCGTCCCACCGCGCGAAAAAGGCGGACGATCGATTCGCTTCGACTCGGCAGGTCTGTCGCTCTACGAAGCATGCTGGTGGATCTCGGTGATCATATTCCGGGTAATCTTCCGGTCGCCTTCCTGGACGGACTCGGTGACGTGGGCCATCCAGATCCCGCAGTGCTTGCAGGCCGGCCATCGCTCGAAGCGGTTGGCGATCAGGTCGCGACGCAGGGCGCCAAACGGCTCCCCGCGCCAGATCTCGGCCAGCGTCTGCCGCGGAAACTGCCCGGTGCTCTCCTGCCGCTCGAAGGCCAGGCGGGAGATGACTTCGCAGCAGTAGTAGGCGTTGCCGTCGGGCAAGAGGCGGATCTCCAGCCAGGGGTTGAGGCACGCCCAACGCCCGCCCGCTTCGCGCATCTTGTTCCGGGCGACCTCGTGAACCGCCTCGAAGCGGCTGTTGCCGCTTGTGTACTCGGCCAGATGGTAGAAGATTACGCCGTCGGTCGACGGCATCCAGCGGGCCACGAACTCCTGCTCCTCGTCGCGCGTCACTCCGCGATTGCGCACCAGCGAGGCGAGCACGCGGCACGCATATCCGCCCGCCCGCCGTGTCTCCAGGAAGTCGCGCACGTTCCGCTCGACGCGATCCAACTCGGCGTGGCGGTAGCGGCGGTAGGTGTCGGGCCGGGCGGCGTCGATGCTGGCGTAGAGGCTCGTGAGCCCCGCTTCCAGGAGGCTTCGACCCATGGCCGGCGTCAGCAGCGTAGCATTGGTCGTGATGTGGACGGACGGAACGCCAGACCGGCGGCACGCGCGCACGAAATCGACGATCCGCGGATGCATGAGCGGCTCTTCGACGTTGCCCATTTTGACGGGCACGCCCATCGAACCGCATTCGGCGGCGATCCGCTCCATCATCTCCCAGGTCATCAGACGGCGCTCGCGGAAGAAGTCGGTGCGGTGCGTGGGCTTGATTTCGAGGCTGTGGAACGGACACATGACGCAGTGCAGATTGCAGGTGTTGCTAACGATGACGCTGACCTGGATCGGCCCGGGGCGAAGCGCCGAGTAGTGGTCGGCGAAGTAATGGACCTGCTCCTCACGGCTGGTCAAAGCCACCGGCTGGCACTGCTGGAAATCCCATGCCGGCGGCGGCAGTGCCGGGCGCCCGGCCAAACGCCGCAGGACGCGGCGGGCGAGCGAGGGAGTGTTCCTCGCAGGGCCGGGAAACCAGCCGAGGATCGGCTCGTACCGCGGCAGCCCCAACTGCGACGCGACGGGGATTTCCGGAACGAAACACAGCGGTCGCTCGGGCCCGGCGGTTTCGGCGACCTTGGCCAGCGATGCCGGATGAATCGGCACGCCGGCGTCGCGTACCACGAGCGTGCCCTCGCCCAGCCGTGCAAGAACGGCTGCGGCGCCCGGCGGCAGGCGATTGGCCGGATCGACCAACCGCGGCCTACCGCGACCCGCGCAGCCCACGGCCTGCGCAAGAAACCCCCCGTGACCCCCATCGAGCCGCACCCGCGCCCGAACGTCATCCGAGGTCCCGTACCGCGCCGGCGACGGCGTGGTACCACGCCGTCCAATTCCTTTCCACCCAACTCGGATCATACGCAAAACCTCGGAACGTGTAAGGCCACGGATAGCGGCGCACCAACGCCTCCACGCCCAGCGCCAGGACCTCCTCTCGGGTCAGAAGGCAACCGTCGGCATCCGTCAAGAACGTATCGGAGAACTGAAAAACGTCGTTGTCCAGTAGACGCCAGCGATCGTCGAGGAGGACCTCGTTGAGGCAGTGTTGGACCGGCTCGCCGCTGGGCAGGTGTCCGGCGCAGGCGATCGTGCGGCACGCGATGCCGTGGGCCTTCAGCAGGGCCCGCGTCAATCCAGCCACAGCGCCGCACTTGTTGCCATGGCCTACGAGCAGTCCGGCCAGCACCGCCGGGCGGTCGAACCCGGTGCGCGAATAGTCCAGGTTCCATGGACCGAACGGATGGCACGTCGCCTTGCGCACGCCGAGCGACAACAGGCGAACTCGCTCGAGTGGCGGCAGCGATTCGATCCCGGCACCAGCCGCCAGCGGAGCGATATGGAGCAGCGTGGCCCAGGATGGCAATGCTTTCTCGTGCGAGAGCACGCGGTGCAATTGGTCGAAGTACGCCTGCGAGGCATTCTGGATCGCGGCGAACGTCCTGTCCGCAGCCGTCTCGCCCGTCGCCCGTTTGCGGCCCACCAGCACGTGCCGGGGAAACCTCGCCTTGGGATAGCCGTGGTCGAGGTAGCAGACCGGCTCGAATCCGTTGCGCTCGAAGAGCGCCATCAAACGGTCGACGGCGATCGTGTAGTACGACTTCTTCTGAAGCAGCCGGCCGGGGAAGTGGTCGTAGCCTTCGCTCTCGATCCGCGACTTTTCCAAGAACGTCATCACCAGGAGCCCGCCATCGGCGACCAGATTGCGGCACTCCGCAGTCACCTGCTCGTAGGGCAGAATGGAATTCTCCCAGGAGGAAATGACGGCGACGTCGAACTGTTCCTGGCACTGCACGTTGCGCACGTCAACCTCAAAGACGCGGATCTTGCCCCCGGTCACTTCCCGACTGAATGCCTCGGCCATGGCCAGGTGTTTCGGATCGACGTCGGTCACGGCCATGTTTTCGGCGCGGAAGCCGCGCCGCGTGAGCCCCACGGCCACCGGGCCCACGCCGCCGCACAGTTCGATGACGCGGAGCTTCTGGCGGGCCTGCGGATCGATGGATTCGTCGAGCCAGGCGATGATCTCGGAATTGGGCGGATTGATGAGGTGGTCGAACCACGCCCCCCCTTGAAAACGGGCATTGATACGCCGCAGGGCCCGATCCAGTTCCTCGAGATCTTCGCCGTCCGCGCCGGAGCCGACGCCACCGGGCCCGAGGCGGTCGAAATCGATCCCGCCGGCATAGCGGATTGCCGGCTTAGGACGCGAGATCGGCTCGACGGACGCCGCAGGCTGCTTGTCGAGCAGTTCGGCCAGCCACGGGTGGTCGTCCAACTGCGTCGACCGCGGCACGAACTCCAGGCCATCGTCGCCGTAAGCATAATAGACCGGGTGCAGGTTGAGCACGATCAAACAGCCGGGCAACTGCGGAACGAGCGACGTCAGTTCGCGAATGCCGATGTACTTCCACATTCCCACGGCGTCGGTGAGAGTCAGGGCGTCGGCCCGAAGTTGCGTCGGGGCCGTGCGCGAATGCAGCCAGCCGAACGGGACGTAGCGCGGCAGCCAGATCGACTTCATCCGCTTCATGCGATCCAGCCCGAGCGCCGCGGAAACCGGCCGCCCCTGCTCGGCGAAGCGTTCGAGGACGTGGAACTGCGACTGCACCGAAGGATCGCTCACGGTGAAATCGAATTCGGCGGCGTAGTTGTCGTACCACGAACGGCGCCCGTCGGGCCAGGCGAACCCGTGGGCGGCCATCGTGCGCACGCGAATCCCCTGCGATCGCAGCCGTCCAGCATCCCGGCCCAAAATCGTCAGGGCCTCCTTGGCATCCACCGTGTTGCCCTGCCGGCGGCAACGGCCAACGCAATCGACGTGCAACCCGAACTCGAATCCTTCCTCCTGGTACCGCAGCACTTGTTCGACGCCCTTGAGGATCCACGCCCTGCGGAATGTCGGAAAGCCTTTCCGGCAACAGGTCCAGTTTCGATCGTCGTTCTCCGCGAAAAGGTACGTCGTGCTGCGCACGCCGAAGCGACGTTCGATGGCCAAGAGCGGCCAGACGTTGGCGTACAGCTCGCATCCGTCGATGTCGTGCCGCAGGAGGAGGTTGCAGGCCGAGAGCGAGATCCGGCCGTCGAGCACGTCGGCCGCGGTGACGAAGTTCCCGCCGGACTTCAACAGGGCCTCGATCCAATGGCGGTACTTCCACCCGTACATGCTCGCCGCCGGGTCGGAAGCGAGTACTGAGAGGCCATCCGGAAGGACGGTGCTGCACGTCCCCTCTCCCTTTGGGCGAGGGCTAGAGTGAGGGCGTTTTGCGCAGGAGACCTCAGAAATCGATGTTTTCACCACGTATCCCCTCACCCCCTGCCCCAGTCCCAAAGGGAGAGGGGGGCCGATTCCTTTTCGCCGCTGTCTGCT
>CAZFKF010000245.1:0-6796 GCA_964518805.1 uncultured Planctomycetaceae bacterium
CTCTTGCCCCGACACCGTCCTACCCCTCACAATCAACTCTTGTGCCGAACAGGATAGCGGACTGCGGCAGGCAACCGAATCGTCCTGTGGACGAAGAGAGCCGCGACACAGGGGCTCATGCGAACATGACGACGGGGCGCGGCTCGAAGGAAGCCTCACCTGGGGCCGGGGCCAAGTGAGGCGCTATGATGGAGGAAACCGCACGTCTCCCGAGTCCCCTCCGTGATGGTGCGATGATCCTTTCCCGGACCTGATGAAAGACCACTCTTCTCCAAACGGACGGATGAATCGAACCACTCGGGAATTAAAGCTGGTGACATTCTGAATGTCAATCGGCTTCCACGGCGATTACCGGAAGATCTCCGCGATCGTCTCCTACTCCCCTTCAATGTCCGGGCGATCTCCCCGATCCGGAAGGTTGTAACAGACGAAGTAGCTGTTCAGCCCAAGCGTCAGTTTGCTGCCCGGCCAAAGGCACGCCTCGCGAACCCGGGCCTCGTTAACGTAGGTCCCGTGTTTCGAGCCAAGGTCGCGAACCACAAGCACCCCATCCTCCAAATCGATCTGGCAGTGATAGGGGCTCACCGTACACGCCTCGGGCGTCAGCGGCCGTTTGGTCGGCCGGGTGAGGATCACGGGAAACTGCTGGATGAGAATCGCCTCGCGAGACTGAGGGGCTCCCAACGGCATGAACGCGACCTTCATAAAACCTCCCCTGGGTCGAAAGCAAGCGGCCCGAATCCGCAATACTCGCCACCCCGGGGACAACAGAGGCAACTACCGTGCCAGTTCTCGTCCCGCGCACGATGATATGCGGCAAGCTTTTGCCATATCATTACTTACGTCTTCACTGTGAGGCCCGGCGTCCCGACGCGACGATGCCCGTCGTTGCCGCAAAACACCACACAATGCGACGAAACGCAACGTAAGCCGATCCGCACTGCGCAGCAAGAAGCTGGCGACGTGCATGGATCCTTCCGGTCAAGTCTGCCGGGAATCGCCGCTCTCAAGACTTCAGGACACAGCCCGGTGGAAACGGTTCCGTCCAAACCCGGGAGTCGCCTCGTGTCCGCAGGAAGCTGGTTTAGCGCAGCGCTTCCAAGGGCCTGAGCCGCATCGCAGACAGGGCGGGAACCAAACCGCCAATGCCGCCCATCAGGAGCGTCAGGAAGATCCCCACGGCCCAGATTGTGGCGTCGACCGAGAGTTCCAGCACGACGAATTTGCCGCCCCCCGAGTGGCCACTCACCACGCTGGTGGCGGTCCAGCCGTCGGTCAACGATCCGATGGCGCAGCCGGCGATCCCGCCGACCAAGGCGATCACCAGGGACTCCAACAAGAAAGAAACGAGGATTTGCCACCGCGCGTAGCCCAGCAGACGCAGCACGCCGATGTCCTTGATCCGCTGGCTGATGGCGGCAAACATGGTGTTCGCCACGCCGAACATGCCGCCGACGGCCATGATGACGGTTACGAATCCGATCGCGAAGGTGAACTGCTGGTTCGTCTCCGATAGGCTGGCGTAGTATTCGCGTTCGACCTGGGCATTGACGGCCACCTTGCCATAGTCGTTGGTCAGGAAGTCCTTGAGCTTCTTGGCGGTCTCTTCGGTGGGCGTGCGGACCAGGAGCGTGGTGAAGTTGCTCTTTCCGAACAGGGGGCCGATGAGCGCTTGCTTGGCCCAGACTTCCGAGTTGAACGTCGAGCCGGAGGATTTCATGATTCCGGTGACGATCCAGGACCGCTGGCCGATGCGGAACGTCTCGCCCACGTCGAGCCGGTTGGGAGTGCGGGCCGCGGCGCGCTGTTCGGGCGTGCGATCGCCGGCCAACTCGTGGGCCACTCCCTCGCCCAACACTGCCTGCACCGCCGGGGCGTCGGAGCCGCCCGGCAACTCCTGCACCCCCGCCTCGGAAAACCAACTCCCGCCGGGCAGCAACTCGACCCCGTGCACCTGGGCCGCCAAGAGCGGTTGCTCGATGCCGCGGACCTGCAGCAGGCGCCGCTGCGGGCCGCGAGGCGAGGCGTTCACCAGCGGCTGATTGACGATGAGGTAGGTTTCGCGGCTGGCCATGGGCCGATTGGTCTGCGGGTCGCGTTGGACCTGCGACAGGCTTTCGATCTCCGACAGGTCGCCCGCGCTGAGATTGCTGAACGATTCATCGGTGGCGCCGTCGGCCAACACGAGGACGTTGCCCGGCTGGCCCGTGCCTTCGGTCAACCGCCGCATGCCGTTGACAAAGGCCAGCATGACCACGAGGACCCCGATGACCAAGGTAAAGGCCAGCGCGGTCAGAACCGTAGTCTTCCAACGGACCGTGACGTTGCGGAACGTGTACTTGAGCGGCACGCGGTTGACGGCCAGCAGCAGCAAGACCAATCCGACCGCAACGCCTACCAGTTTCCAGACCATGATACAGCCCGTGCCATGAAGAAAGAAACGAAGTCGCCCAGCTCCCTCTCTATCCCACCTTGGCGAACACTTCGGCCGGCTTGACGTTCCGTGCGGACCAGGCCGGCAGGAAGCTTCCGACCAGTGCGGCGACCGCTCCGATCGCCACGCCCCATCCCAGAGCGTTCAGTGGAATATAGAACCGGTCAAAGAACCCGATCGGAAACCGCAGGCCGTCGAAGCCCCAATTGATCACGGCGTAGGTCAGCCCCGCGCTGGCCAGTCCCGCCAAGGCGCCCAGGAGCACCGATTCGCCCAGCACCAACAGGAGAATCTGAGCCGGCCGGAACCCGAGCACCTTCATTACCGCCAGTTCCGGACGCCGTTCGCGAACGCTAATGCTGATCGCGTTGGCGATCACCAGCGAGAGGGTCACGAGGCAGGCGGGGGCCAACAAGTAGCGGGCGCCCCAGATCAGATCCCGAAGCGGTTCGAGGAACGCCGCCATGCCGGACGAAGCGGTCTCGCACTTGACGCTCGGGTCGGTGTAGAACGGCGATCCTTCGATCTGGGCTGCCACGCGGCCAAAGTCCTGCAAGTCCTTCACTTTGATCCAGACGAGGTTCAGGTTCCGCTCGGCCATGAGATGTTTGCGCCCGGCGTGGGTCTGCGGATACCGGTCCAGGGCGTTGATGAAGTAGTCGCGGTTGAAAGCCCCCAGGTTGTCGAGCCGTCCCGGGGGAAAGACGCCCACGATGTCGAACTCCAGATCCAAGTCCTTGTACCCGCCGATGCCGTACAGCTTGAGTCGCTTGCCGATGAGCTTCTCGACGTCCTTGTCGCGGACGTCGCCGATCATGCGGTTGATGTTCGCCAGGTGGTTGTAGCCCAGGATGATCCCCTGCCGGTTCGCCTTGAGGCGCTCGACTCCCTGCAAGAGAACCTCGGCCTCCTTGGGCGACACGGTGTCCAGCGCGTCCATCATGGTCGCAAACTTGCCGTCTTTCATCCTCGCCAGCTTGTCGGGTTCGCAGGCGATGGCGAAGACCATGCTCTCGCGCGTGATGGTCTTCTGGTCGAGCGTGCCGGGATAGAACTGCCAGCTCATCGAGTCGTCGGGCCGCAAATCGCCCGGCTTGCTCGCCCCGCCCTCGGCCAGCGAGACGGCGTAGGAGAACGGCATGCGGCTGGGAATCGACCACCGCTCGGTGACGATCCCCTTGAGGTTCTCCTTCTTCTCCGCAGTGATCAGGTCCAGCAGCCACAGCACCGACCAGACCATCGTGACCACGAACACCAACACCATGGTGCCCATCGCCGTAAGAATGGAGCGGAGCGGATTGCGGCCCACGTTCTTGAGAATCAGCGCGAAGAGTTTCATTGGGCTTGCTCGACCAGTTGTCCCTTGTCCAGGTGCAGTACGCGATCGGCCCGCTGGGCGGCGCGGGGATCGTGCGTCACCAACAGAATCGTCTTATGGAGCGACCGCCGCAGTTCGACCAGGAGATTCAGGATTTCTTCCGCGCTGCGGGCGTCGAGATCGCCGGTCGGTTCGTCGGCCACGATCAGCGTGGGATCGGTGACGATCGCCCGGGCAATGCCCACGCGCTGCTGCTGCCCGCCGGAAAGCTGTCCGGGCCGGTGCTGGATGCGATCGGCCAGGCCCACCAGTTCCAGGGCGGTCATCACCTGACGCCGCCGCTCGGCCCGCGAAAGCCCCAAGAGCAGCAAGGGCAACTCCACGTTCTCATAGGCCGTGAGCACCGGCAGCAGATGGTAGAACTGGAAGATGAAGCCGATGTGCCGGGTGCGCCAGCGGGCCAGTTGGGCCTCGGACATGCCCGAGATCAACTCGCCGCCGACCCACACCTCGCCTTCGCTGGGCCGATCGAGCCCGGCAATCAGGTTCAACAAAGTCGTCTTGCCCGAACCGCTGGGCCCCATCAGCCCGAGGTACTCGCCTTGGGGCACGTCGAGCGTCAAGTTGTTCAGCACGTCGAGCCGCTCGCTGCCGCGGCGGAAGTATTTGTGCACGCCGCTGACGCGGACGATCGTTCCGTTGTTCTCCGGCATGACCGCTACGGTCCTTTCTGGCGTCTCCAACATTGGATGACTCTCGAATGAACGGCGAATACTGAATGACAAATGCCGAGCACGCGGCCTTCTCGTGGTGCTCACGGTGCTCCGTACGCGAATCCCCGAATGGCGAATGCCGCGCATTCTGCATTCACTATTCGCCATTCAGTATTCGCTATTCACTCCTTCTGACAACAACTATTTGGCGTCGCTCAAGAACGACACGAGCGCACCCATTTCCGGCTTCAGATAGACTCCCTCCTCCTCGCGCGGCACGATGACCTTCACCCGCACGGGAATCGCGCCTTTCGCCCGATCGGCGATCGGCATCAGCCGAGAAACCGAACCCTCGTAGACCCGGTCGGCAAACGCCTCGGCCCGCACCCGGCACTTCTGGCCGACGCGGACCTTCGAGATGTCGCGTTCCTGGATCGTCAGTTCCACCTCCAGGTCGGAAAGGTCCGCCAGGTCGCAGAGGCTGAACGAACCGTTGAACGCGATCGAATTGACGATGTTCCCCTCCTCGGCGTTCTTCTTGAGGATCGTGCCGGTGATCGGGGCGCGGATGATGCAGTTGTCGAGCCGCCACTTGGCCTTGACCAGATCGGCTTCGGACTGGCTGACTTCGGCCTTGCCCGCGGCAATCCGCTTCAATCGCGATTCCTCCATCAGTTTCACGGCATATTCCAGTCGCTTGACGCGCTGCTCCTGGGCGAGGTGCTTGCTCTCGGCCAGCTCGTAGTCCTGCTTCGAGATCGCCGTCCTGCCCTGGAACAGCTCCTTGCACCGCTCGTACTCCGATTTCGTCTGCGCCAGTTGCGCCCGCGCCTCGTGCAACTCCGCTGCCGCCGCGCCCACTTCCTGCGGGCGGCTGGTCTCAATCTCCGACAACCGATGCCGGGCCAGTTCTAGCGCCGCCGTGGCCCGCTGGTGATCGGCCCGGTAGTCCACGTCCTCCAGTTCGGCCAGCACATCTCCCTTCGTGACGTGTTTTCCTTCCAGGATATACGACTTGAGCATCATGCCGTTGACTTTGGGGCTGACCAGAATCTGCCGCACGGGCATGATGTACCCCTTGGAGTCCAGCACGATGTTTCCCGACGACGCGGTGGGGGCCGGCGTCGGCGCCGCAGACGGTTTTTCGGCCTCGACCGCGGCAAGACTGCTGCTCGCCGCCGGCTCGCGGGCCCAAACCAGATACCCCAGCACCCCCGTGCTCGCGGCGCACATCAGGCACAACATCCACGGGAGCCATCCGCCGCGCGGCCGCGCGCCTCGGTCCTCCTGCGGCAATCGCAGCGAGCGCACGCGTTCGCTCAAGGGGACCGGCACGGCCGCCTCATGCTTCTGTTCGACGCCAGCTTGAATCATCATCTTGCCCTCGTCTGAGTTCGCCGCGGCAGCCGGGAAGCGCCGCGACCGAAAGGCGGTCAGGAGACTCTCTGGTTGGAGAAGGTTGCCTCGGAATGACCGCCGTCTCGCAGAAACGTTCCTGCCGCTTTCTGTTCCATCGCGTGGCCCATGGCCGCCAGCGAGAAACGAGTAATGTGGTCCGTCAGTCTTGTCACGTCGAACGAATCGTACAATTCCTTACCCGCGATCAGCCTGGCCATGGGCCGGTGTACGCGGTGAAACAGGCACTGGCCCACAATGCTGAAGGCGATCAATTGCCGATCGGCCGGCGTCGTCTCCGCCGGCAGCAGCGCGCCAAGGATCTGCTGGAGCAATTCCTCGCGCGGCCGTGCAAAACTCTCGATTACCGACGCGCAGGCCTCGGTCGGATCGGCCATCTCGCGGACCATCAGGCGTCTTCGCCACGAAGGCCCGTGTTCGCCGTGCAGGTCGTCGAGCATCTGCGCGATGAACCCGCGCAGCTTCTCCGCAGGAGGCGTCTGTGGCGGCCACTGCGGCAATGGGCGCTCGAAATGACTCTGGTGCGCGTAGCGCATGACCTCAAGGTACAACCGGTGTTTGTCGCCGAAGTAGTAGTTCACCGCCGCGACATTCGCCTCGGCCAGACTGCAAATTTCGCGGACCGTCGCGGCCTGGAAGCCCTTCTCGGCAAAGACCTCGCCCGCCGCCTCCAGCAAACGCATCCGCGTGTCGTCCGCACGTTCAGTCATGGCAGCGATTCTCGCGGTGCGGGACCTTCTTGGGACAAGTGCACGTTTGAATCAAACGTTTGTTTAACTTCAGTCTACTCACTCGCGCCCGGGACATCAAGGCGAAGACCTAAGCACACGACCATTTTCCAAATACCTATGGGGGGGTAGTGTGTCACAGGGCATGTGGTAGATTTCACCGTGGCGGTGCTTGGCCCGGGGAGCG
>CAZFKF010000246.1:0-6789 GCA_964518805.1 uncultured Planctomycetaceae bacterium
TCGCTCCACGCCAAAGCGCGGTTGCGCAGCGCGGTCAGTTGCCGGACACCGGCCATGATCTGCGGGTCGTCGTAGTAGCCGCCGTGGATATCGAAGTGGGCCAGTTGGGCCCCTTGGGCCAATTCCATGCCCACCTCGCGCCGGTTCATCCACACGAACTGTTCGGCGGTCTTGGTCAGCCCCATCTGCCATTCCCACTGCTTCAGGCCCGGATCGGCGCGGAGCTTCTCGTAGTACTTGTAGCTCACCTGGTCGAAATCGTTCCAGAAGATCTTCTCGTGGAGGTTGACCGACGCAACGGGGGCGCGGAAGAACGGGGTGCCGGGTAGGTTGCGATTGAAGTAACTCGACGGGGCCATGATGAAGTCCACGTCGGCCGAGTCGAGTAGCCGCCCCAGGGCCAGGTGGCCGGCATCCTCGCCCAACTCGGCGAACTCGAACGTATAGGCGTAGAACGCCCCGACGATCTTGGTGCGACAGGTCTTGTTCTTCACAACGGCGGCGAAATAGGCGATCGTGTCGGCCATCACGTCGGACCAGAAGCGATGGAAGTCGATCACCCCGCGCTCGGCCGCCGGATCGCGGAAGGTCTTGCCTGGCGACCGGTCGCCGTGGCGCTCGGCCTGCGTGGGGATCGGCACCGAATCGATGCGAAGCGCCGGTTTGGCCCATGCCTTTCGCAGCCCCTCGTCGCCGCCGTAGCGCTGGCGGAGCCAGCGGCGGTAGGCCTGGAGCATGGCCGGACTGTAATCGCCCAGCAACTCGGTGTTCATGCTCCAGTGATACCATTCTTCGGTCTTCTGGCCCGAGAGTTGGTAGCCGATCACCCGGCTGCCGTAGTCGGATCGCTCGACGTGGTCGATCACGGCTTCCAGGGCGAGTTTCATGTCGGCCCGCCACTTCTCCGACGCCAGCGACGCATATTCGCCCGCCCGGGGAAGGGCGAAGAGCTTCGATGGGAAGCTCGCGGCGCCGTTGGCAAGCAGCATCTTCTCGCCGGGGTTCTCCTGAAGCCACCAGGCGGGCGCGTCGATGTAAATCCGCGGGAGGAGAAGGGCCTGAGGAGCCGCGGCAAGCACAAGATGGGCCCGCTGGTCCAGATCGCGGAAATCCCAGCGGTTGCGTTCGGGCCACAGGGGACGCGAATAGCCGTATCCGCTGATCTCGACCACGAAGTTGAACACTTGGCAGCCCGCCTCGGCGAATTGCCGCACGCGCCGCGTGAGCCTCTCCGGCGTGCAGTCGTAACTCGAGTAGCAGACGCCCGAATGGACGCGGCCGTCGACGACAAACGTGGGCAGGCCGCCGCGCATCTCGACGCGGCACGTGGCAGCGTCCGCCGCCGTCGCGAGGACTCCGGCCAGCAGGCTTCCGATCAAGAACCTTGGCATCATGCGGTTTCCGGGCAATAGGGCATCGAATCGTCAGCCCCAAGGTAATGCGCACGGCGGACCCGGGCAAGGATGGCGGCGTTTCGGCTTCCCCCAGGAAAAGGTGTCGCAGAAAAGGTGACAGCCACCAAATCTGGGATATTTGGGCACTTCAGCACCACAGATGCGTCGGATCGCATCGTTTGGCGCAAGTGGATCGCGATGACCCCATGGTGACGCCAGACCGTCGAGGCTCAGGCGACTTCTGACGCGGCGGATTTCCCAGATCGCCCAGATTTGGCGGCTGTCACCTTTCTTGGGGCCTATAGACCGTTACGAGTGCCGTCTGTTAACATAGTGAGCAAGTCCCGCCCGGCAAGGTGCGTGGCATCCGCAGATCGTCGTTGTCAGACCGAACACGTGAATTACCACGGCGCGAGCCGTGCCCTTAGCTCGGATCTTCGGCGGACCGGTGGGCAATCGCCCCAGAAGCTAGCGGAGGATGCCATGAAAGATTTCGTCATTGCGTTGTCGCATCGCCCGGGGGAATTGGCAAGCGTGACCAACGCGCTGTCGCTCCAGGGCGTCAACATCAAGTCGCTTGCGGCGATCACGCTGGGCCATCAGGCGATTCTCCGGCTCGTGGCCGATGACGTGGAGGCGGCCCGCGACGCGCTGAAGGCCGGGAACATCCGTTTCGAGGAGCGAGAACTCGTCACAGTGCTCCTCGAAAACCGCGCTGGCGAGGTGACCGGAGTGGCCGCCAAGCTGGCCGACGCGGGTCTGAATCTCGAGGCCGTCTACGTCGTGGGCCTCGACGGCGACCTGATCGAACTGGCCTTCGCCGTCGACGACGTCAAGAAGGCCAAGAAGCTCCTGGAGTGAGCGCGCCCCCGCAAGTGTCCGATCCGCTTCGCGGCGCGTTGCATGCCGGAAAACGGCAACCATAATGGAGAGACTGCGGGAATGCCGCGCGCGAACCGGCAGCAAGAGCCTGCGCCCCTCGGGAGAACGCCATGGCAGCGAACCACGGAATTGCGGAACAGACGATGGTCGTCATCCTGGCGGCCGGCAAAGGGACCCGGATGGGCAGGCCGGACCTGGTCAAAGTCTGTTTCGAGATCGATGGCCTGGCGGCCATCAATCGTCAGATCGCCGTGTTCAAGCGGCAGCGGTTCCGGAGGTTCTTGCTAGTCGTCGGCTCGCAGGCCGAGCAGATCCTGGAAGCGGTCCACACGGCCCACCCCGAGGTGATGTACGTCTACCAGCAGCCGCAACTGGGCACGGGGCATGCCGCCCGGCTGGCCGCCGACGCCCTCCAGTCGGTCGGATACGAGGGCTACGTGCTGGTGAGCATGGGCGACAAGTACGTCGAGGAATCGGCGATCGAAGCCCTCGTGAGCGGCTACGTCAAGCAGCGTGCCGACATGGCCCTGCTCACCGTGCCCCAGAGCAAGCACACCGAGGCCTCGGCAGGCCGGGTCTTCGTCGACGAATCGGGCCAGGCCCTGGACATCATCGAGCGGATCGATCTGGCGCGGCAGCGGATCGCCGACACGCTTCAGAAGACTCTCGCGGACGGGAGTGACGTTTCCGGCCCGCGGCTTCGCGAAATCATCAACAAGCACATCCCACGGATCGAGAAGCAACAGGGCGCGGTCCCGGAACTGGTCGCCCTGACCGCGACGGACGGGGCGGTCGATCCGGCCCGGCTTCAATCCGCCCTGGCCCAAGAGAAGTACAACCTGAAGATCGGCGGCCGGCCTTGCTCCACCAAGGACCTGGAGAAGCTCTGCGCGGGAGCGAACCCCAGCCTGTACCTTCTGCGATCGGACGTGTTCTACCGGGGCGTGGGCATGATCCGCAACGACAACGCCCAGCAGGAATACTACATCACCGACCTGGTGCGTTTGCTGGCCGCGATTCGCGACCCGGAAGGCAACCAGTGCTATCGCATCCGCGCAGTGCCCGTCAAGCACCCGGAGTGGATCCAGGGGTTCAATTCGCCCGACGAACTTCTGGCGATTCAGGACTACGTGCGGCGCAAGCGAGTGCGGCTGGAGGACGCGGCCGCCGCAGCCTCGCGGCCTCAGCTCCGGGCGACCCAGTACGCCACGGTCCGGCAATGGCTGGGCAAGCTCGAAGCCGGCAAGGCGCCCTTGACCAGGTGGCTTCGCAAGGTCTACGGCGACCACGCCGACGTCCACCGGCAGAAGCGCAAGGACTTGGCAGGCGTGCTGGAGTGCTACGCCAGGCGGTTCTCGCCGGACGAGCCCGTGTGCATCGTGCGGGCGCCGGGGCGGATCAACCTCATGGGCCGGCACGTCGATCACCGCGGCGGGATGACGAATTTCCTGGCCATCGATCGCGAGACGATCGCCGCGGTGGGGCTCCGCGACGACAATCGCGTCGTGGCCGTCAACACGCAGCCCGGCAAGTTCAAGCCCGTGGAGTTCAATATTTCCGAACTCATCGGACGATTCGCCTGGAGCGACTGGGTGAATTTCGTCAACAGCGACTGGGTTCGCGACATGATCTACGTGACCGCCGGCAATTGGGGCAACTACCTCAAGGCGGCCATGCTTCGCTTGCAGCACCGCTACCAGGACGTGCAGGTCCGTGGGATCAACATGGCCTTGACGGGCAACGTGCCCATGGCGGCCGGACTGAGCAGCAGCTCGACGTTGGTGGTGGCCACGCTCCAGGCAGCCATCGCCCTGAACAACTTCGATCTGACGAGCCAGCAGTTCATCGACCTATGCGGCGAGGGGGAATGGTTCGTCGGCTCGCGGGGCGGCAGCGGCGACCATGCGGCCATCTACCTCGGCCAGCGCGGCAAGATCGCCCACGTAGGATACCTTCCCTTCCGCGTCGAGAAGGTCATCGATGCGCCCGAAGACTACGGGGTGATCATCGCCAACAGCCACATCAAGGCCGCCAAGAGCGGGTCGGCCCGCGACCAATTCAACTCGCGGATCGCCGGCTACAACCTGGGCCTGGCCCTGCTCAAGCAGCGTTGTCCCGAGATTGCCGGCGCGGTGGAGCACCTCCGCGACCTCGATCCGCAGAAGCTGGGCTGCACGACGAGCGACCTGTACCGCCGTCTGGCCAAGGTGCCCGAGCGCATGACCCGCAAGGAGTTTCGTTCCTTGCTCTCCAAACAGCACCACGATCTGCTGGAGAGCAGCTTCGCCACACACGCCGAGCCCGAGGCCTACTATCCCCGCGGCGTGCTCTGGTTCGGCATCGCCGAGATCCTCCGCAGCCGGATGTGCGTGGATCTGTTGGAATCGGGGCAAGTCGAGGCGTTTGGCCGCTTGATGCGGGTCAGCCACGACGGCGACCGCGTGAGCCGTCCGGGGCCGAACGGCCAGAGGCTCCCGTATCAGTTCGATTCCAGCGACGAGCGTCTCCGCAGTCTGATCTCGGACCTGGGAAGCGAAGACCCCGACCGCGTGCTTGCGGCGCAACTATGGATGCAACCGGGCGCGTACGCGTGCAGCACGCCGGAAATCGACGAGATGGTCGACGTGGCCTCGGCCGTGCCCGGCGTGGCGGGGGCCCAACTGGCCGGGGCGGGCCTCGGCGGCTGCATCATGATCCTCGTCCGCGACGGATGCGTGGAGCCGGTGCGACGGGCCCTGGCCGCCCGCTACTATCGCCCCCGCAGCCTCGAACCCGCCGCCATCCCCTGCATCACGGTCGAGGGAGCGGGGTTGGCGGAGTTTTGAACGCCCCCTCCGACCCCATCCTTGCGACACCGCTAGCCGACGATCGACTCGAGATATTGCCCCCAGCGCCGGCACATGGCGTCCGCGGTGTAGTGGGCGGCAACGACCTCGGCGGCGCGGTTCACGATGGGCTGGTTGTCGGGCGAGAGGGCCGCGCGAATGGCCCGGGCCAACTCGCGCGGGCGGCATCCAATCGGAACGCGAACGCAGAGACTCCCGTGCCGTTCCGCAAGCTCCGTCGCGCCCACCGGAGTTGCCACCGTGGGACAACCGCAATACCATGCCTCGGCCAAGGCCAACGAGAAGCCCTCGAAATGGCTGGCCAGCACAAAGCAGTCCAGCGCCCGATAGACATCGCCGACGTTTTCCACCGGCGACTGGCAGACGACGTCGGGCACCAAGCGCCGGGCCTGTGTGTGGAAGAAATCCCGGCCGACGCCATCGCCGACCAACACCGCACGATAAGGGCGTCCTAACGCGTGCACGGCAAGGACGGCCGCCAGCGGGTTCTTCTCGGCCGACATCCGCCCGACATAGCCGATCGCGATTTCGTCGGGCCGCACCCCCCACGCGCCCCGAGTTTCTTCCCGCGTCCGGACCGGGGCGCAACGCTCCGTGTCGATCCCGTTGTGGACCACCGTCACGCGCGAGGGGTCGGGAAACGACGCCGTGGCGGCTCGCGAGACCGCCGCCCAATGGGTCGCGTAGGGAAGGCACGAACGAACGCAGTTGACCGACCACTCGCAGTGTCCGTGACCGACGAACACCACCCTCCCGCGAAACTCCGCCAACATCGTCAGATCGGGAATGCCCCAAGCGATCAGCACATCAGAAGCCAGGGCGAGGGTGTCCAGGGAATCTCTGCCCTGAAGGATCGGGCAGCGGCGCATCACCTTGTCCGCAATGGCGGGGAAGATCTGGCCCGAATCACGGATCGCGACTCCGGTTACGCGAAACCGTGTCGGGTCCAGCCCCACGGCCAGCGCCGCCACCCAACGTTCCGCTCCTCCGAACAACAGCGTGGGCGTCAGCAATCCCACGCGAATTCTCTCGCCCACCGTTGCGCCCTCGTGCACGTAGTTTCGGCCGGTACCCACGATCGGCTGTTCACCGTACCGCAGGGCGTGGCTCGATTTCAAGGCGAAAACATCGCAAGCCGCCGAAGGCGTTCTTGGCGGAAACTGCGTGCCGAGTCCCTAAGCAGCGTCTATTGCGCCGCACGGAGAAATCGGTCGAGAAAGGCGAACGATTCTTCGCCGCGCACTTCGTGGACACCATCGAACTGGGCCAAGACGATCCGGTCTTTCAGGCCCAAGCGATCGCGCACCGTGGCAAGCTGTTCCCACGCGTAAGCGGTCCACTCGGGCGTGGTGATGCCGTCGCGCGTGCCGTACTCGATGCACACCGGACGCGGAACGTCCAAGGCCACAAGCTCGACGTGGGTAAAGCGGTGCAAGACGTCCCAGTTGTAGAAGTCCTCGTCCGGATGCAGCAGGTAGCTGGTGGGCGTGTTGTCGGCGGTGATCTTGGATCGCCAGTCGTTGAAATGCCCGGAAACCACCACGGCCGCCAGGCGATGCTCCAGCGGCGGAATCCAAAGCGCCGAGTAACCGCCGTAGGAAAGCCCGTAGTAGCCGATCCGCTGCGGATCGACCAAGGCCAGTCCCTGGAGAAAATCGACCACGCGC
>CAZFKF010000247.1:0-6778 GCA_964518805.1 uncultured Planctomycetaceae bacterium
CTGGGTACCACGCGGCTGATCATGCAATCCGGGAATCCCGCCAGGGCGTCGCACCACGCCAGGTCCTCGCCCTCCAAGAGCTCGCGCACGTGCCGGCCGAGGGCCGACGAACTGTCCATCATGTTCTCGCAGGCGATCGCGTTTAGCGGCCGCACGCGGCCCGACCGCCTGCACTCGGAGACCGCCAGGGCCAGGGTCCGGGCCACGTCGGACAGGTTCTGGTCGAACACGGCGGTGAGCACCAAAGCCGCGTCGCGAATTTCTTCGGCGATGGCCTGGCGTTCTTCGTGGTGATAGACGCGATAGCCGCGGACCGTCAATTCCTGCGCGCCTTGCCCGAAAAGTCGCACCGTGTAGGCGCCGGCGCGGCGCAGCGCGTCGACCAGTTCCGCTTTCTTGTCGACGAACACGATCTCGCACCCGGCCTGCCAAGCCAAGAGCCCCACGTGGCCGCGTCCCGTAGCCCCGGCGCCGAAGACAACGATCTTTTCGCTCATGAGTGTTTCCTGCGGTCAGAGCATTTCCTTGTTCCTGGAATTGCGGGAAGCGATCTAGCGGTGGTAATCGTCCTCGACGCGGACGACGTCATCCAGTTCCGGCGTGCTGACTTCCAGCAAGCGGAGATCCTCCAGGGCCGTGGCCCGGTGCTTCCGGCCGGGCTTGTTCTCGATCACTTCACCGGAGCGCAAGACGCGGGTCTCCATCTGGCCGCCTTCGTTCTCCCATTCGATTTGCAGGACGCCGCGGTCGACGTAGAGGTGCTCGTGCTTCTTCACGTGATACTGGAGACTGGAGCGGGTGCCTTTCTTGATTTCGATGATCTTGAAGGCGTACTTGTCGGTGTGTGCGACCCAGATTTCACGCCCCCACGGTTTTTCTACGATCTTCATGCTTCGATCCTTGCTCGAAGTGACAGCCTCGGGAGGTCGGGACTTTGTGCCCCGGCCGGTTTTCATTCTCCGTCAAGATACCGGCAACCCCGTCGCACTGCAAACCTCCCGGCGGACCGCAGGTGGGGCTGCGGCTGGTTTTTCTAGGCCCGCGACGGTGGACGAAAGCCGCTTCGCCCTGGGGCTTGCCGCGTCCGGGCGTCTTCCGCGATTGCCGTTCCACGGGCTACAATGGTGGCTGTGTCAAACCCCGTTGCCGCCCAGCGCCATCGAGCACATGCCAGCGCCATCTTCCATCGTTGAGCTTGTCGCACGGTTCGACGACAACCGCGAGACGTACCACTCCGGACAGTACAACGAGGCCCAGGTGCGTCAGGAGTTCCTGAATCCGTTCTTCGAGGCGTTGGGCTGGGACGTCTACAACAAGAAGGGTTACTCCGACGCCTACAAGGAGGTGATCCACGAGGCGGCGATCAAGATCGGCGGACGCACCAAGGCCCCCGACTACTGTTTCCGCGTGGGCGGCGGCAAGGAGACGTACTATGTCGAGGCGAAGAAGCCGTCGGTAGACGTCGCCGAGGCCGTCAGCCCCGCGTATCAGCTTCGCCGCTACGCCTGGTCGGCAAAGCTGCCGATCGGCGTCCTCACCGACTTCGAGGAGTTGGCCGTCTACGACTGCCGCATCCGGCCATCCAAGACCGATAGGGCCGCCACCGCCCGGATTCTCCTCTGCAACTACAAGGAGTATGGCTCCCGTTGGGATGAGCTTTACGAGTTGCTCTCGCCCGAGGCGATCCGCCGCGGCGCCCTGGACCGCTTCGTCGCGAGTCGGAAGGCGAAGAAGGGAACGGTCGGGGTCGATGACGCCTTCCTGACCGAAATCGAGGGCTGGCGCGACCTGCTTGCCCGGCACGTGGCCCTGCGCAATCCGGGGATTGGCCAGCGGGACCTGAACTTCGCCGTGCAGCGGATCATCGACCGCATCGTCTTCCTGCGGATCTGCGAAGACCGCGGCATCGAGCCCTACGGAACGCTGCAAGCCCTGCTGGCCGGCTCGAACGTCTATCGCCGCCTGGTCGAACTGTTCCATCGCGCCGACCAACGCTACAACTCGGGCCTCTTCCACTTCTCGCCGGAACCCGACCGCGCCGAGCCGCCGGATGACCTCACGCTGACTTTGAACCTCGACGACAAGCCCCTCGGGCAGATCATCGGGCGGCTCTACTATCCCGAAAGCCCTTACGAATTCTCCGTCTTGCCGGCCGAGATTCTCGGCCAGGTGTACGAGCAATTCCTGGGCAAGGTGATCCGGCTCACGCAAGGGCACCAGGCCAAGGTCGAGGAGAAGCCCGAGGTGCGCAAGGCCGGTGGGGTCTACTACACGCCGGCCTACATCGTCGATTACATCGTCCAGCACACACTGGGAAAGCTGCTCGACAAGCAGGGAAGTGCGAAGCGCGGCAAGATGACGCCCAAGGAGGCGTCGGCCCTGCGGGTCCTCGACCCCGCCTGCGGCAGCGGATCATTCTTGCTGGGGGCCTACCAGCACCTTTTGAATTGGCACCGGGACCAATACGTGGCCGAGGGTCCGGAGAAACACGCGCGCGGACGCGAGCCGAGGCTCTATCGCAGCGTGGCCGGCGACTGGCGTCTGACCACCGCCGAACGCAAGCGCATCCTGTTGAACAACATCTACGGGGTGGACATCGACCCGCAGGCCGTGGAGGTGACGAAACTGTCGCTGCTGCTGAAGGTCCTCGAAGGGCAGTCGAAGGAGACGGTGAACAACCAACTCCGGCTGTTCCACGAGCGGGCCCTGCCCGACCTGGGGCGGAACATCAAGTGCGGCAACTCGCTGATCGGGCCCGATTTCTACGAGGGCCGCCAGAAGGACCTGTTCGACGAGGAGCAGGTCTTCCGGATCAACGCCTTCGACTGGGAAGCCGAATTCCCGGAGATCCTCCGCGGACCGAAGCGCGGCTTCGACGCCGTCATCGGCAACCCGCCGTACATTCGGATACAGATTCTCAACGAGACACAACCGGATGCCGTCAAGCACTTCGCCACTCGTTTCGCCGCCGCCGCCCAAGGGAATTACGACATTTACGTGCTGTTCATCGAGCGAGGCTTGTCGTTGTCGGCAAGGTCCGGTGTCCTCGGATACATCTGTCCTCACAAGTTCTTCACGACCCAGTATGGAGCGCCGTTGCGCGGCTTGCTCGGCGCAGGAAGGCACCTTGGCGAGGTGGTCCATTTTGGGCATTGTCAAGTCTTCGAAGGACCGACAACGTACACATGCCTGCTGCTCCTCCAGAAGTCTCCGGCCGGCCAGTGTGAAGTCCTCCACGTAGACGACTTGGAGGCATGGCGCGCTGAAGGGCGCGCATCCCGAGGCACAGTCGCGGCGTCGGCTTTGTCGGCCGAGCCCTGGAACTTCGTGGTGGGAGAGCGGGCGGCGCTTATCGAGAAGCTCAACGAAATGCCGTTGCGACTCAAGGACGTCGCGCACCTTTTTGTTGGCGTCCAAACCGACGCCGACGATGTCTATATTCTGCCGGTGCTCCAGGAGAAGGGCAAGAAGGTCCTTTGCGAGTCTTCCGCCACGGGAAAAACACACTGGCTCGAGCGCGATTGCCTGAAACCGTTCCTCAAGGGCTCGGTGAATATTCGCCGCTACCATCTGGCCAACGTGAACAAGCGACTTCTGTTTCCTTATGAAATGACAGAAGGCAAGAGCGTCCTTCTAGATCCGGAGAGATTCCGCCAACAGTGGCCGCTCACGTGGGCTTACCTCGGCGAGAATCGAAAGCGACTTTCTCAGCGGGGCGGCGGCCGACTCGGTTCCGCCTGGTATGGCTACGTTTATCGGAAGAACCACACGCGGTTCGTTGGCGCGAAACTGCTGGCGCCTTCGATTGCCACCGGCAGTTGTTTTGCTGCGGACCCCGAGGGAATCTACTACTTCGTGGGAAGCGGCGGTGGCGGCGGAGGCGGATACGGCATACGCCTGCTGGAGCACACGACGTTTTCAGATCGCTACTTGCTGGGCGTCCTCAATTCGCGACCGGTGTCGGCGTATCTGAAGAGCACCAGCAGCACGTTCCGAGGCGGCTACATCGCCCTGAACAAGCAGTACATCGAAAACGTGCCACTGCCCTCCGTCGACGTGTCCAATCCGCTGGAACTGGCAAGACACGACCGGATGGTGACGCTCGTGGACCGGATCTCAAGGCTGCACGAACGCCTGGCGGTCGTGAAGACGGAGCATGAGCGGACGCTCCTCGCGCGGCACATTGCCGCCGTCGACCGTCAGATCGACCGGCTTGTCTACGATCTGTACGGTTTAAGCGAGGACGAGATTCGCGTGGTGGAGGAAGTGACTTCGGCGGCGCCTCGCTGAAGTTGACCTCTCTGCGTCGCGCGTTGTCGGAACAATCCCTCTCCCGCCGGCGGGAGAGGGGAGATAACGTTTGCCGCCCGGGGCGGTCGAGCCCAAGGAATCCAATCCGATGCATCGTTCCTGGATTTGTCTTCTTTCGATGGTCTGCGCCTCTCTTGCCGGCTTGCCGCTCAGTCGCGCAGGGGACTCTGCCAACGCAATCGTCCTTACGGCAGGGCGGAGCCGGATCGCGCTGAGCCGGTCGAACGGCGCGATCCTGGGCTTCGCCGAGAGCGGCCGGCAAGGTGCGCTCTTTCGCAGCGGCGATCAGGGGCTTTGGCACATCCGCTTTGAGGACGGGACGACGGTGGATGCGGCTGAATTCTCGGGCAATTCGGCGCAAAAGCAGTTCCGTCCGTCCGTGGACCCCAACTCCGGCGCCGTGACGATGACCTATCGCAGCGCGGAGATCGAGGTTGCCGTGACCGTCCGGGCCCAGGGCGACGGGGTTGACATGTCGGCCGAGGTGAGCCCCAAGCGGAAGGCGGTCCTCGATTTCGCACTGCCCGCGCGCCTGCGGTTCGATCCTGACGAACTCCAGCGTCTCGTCTGCCCGGCCGACGGAAACCAGTCGGTGGGCACGGCCTTCCTGAGCGGGTTCTTCAAGCCCCAGCCCGAGCCCACGCGATGGAGTTCCCACGCCAGCGGCCCGCAAGGCTGCGCGGCCCTCTACGGCGGCGGCCTGATGATGCGCGACGTCCAGGACCCTCCCGTGCCGCTACGTGTGACCGACGACGGGCGCAAGTGGCTTGGTTCTGCGATCGCCGGGCGCATTGACCGGGCCGCGGCCACCGTGAACCGGGCGCCGCAGAAGTCGCAGGCCGAGTTGGTGCTGATCGATTCCGAGCACGGTCCCTATTTCTCGGCCAGCCGGCTCGGCGGCGAGGGTCGCCTGTGGCGCTTTGGCGGCGGCATTGGCGAACGCGAAGCGGACCTGGTCGTGGCCGTGCTCTCGGCGACCGTGAACCGGCTTGCGGCCGAGCGGCCCGGCGACCGCGACTCGATCGGTTTGATCGCCCTGAGCGGCGGTCCTCCGGCGGGAAGCTGGTCGAGCGTCCACGTGCAGCAATGGCGCGAGGCGTTCCAGCGCCTGGCCGCGGTGCGATCCGGCAAGGTCAAGCTGCTGGAACTGCGAACCGCTGGGGCCATCGCCGAGGCCCAGACCTCGGGCAAGTTCTTGGCGATCCTCAACCCGTACGGCGAATGGCTGCCCGTGGAAAAGCAGGGCGGCATGCGGGCGGCGGTCCGCGCGATTGGGCGCTACGTGCAAGGCGGCGGGAATTGGCTGGAAACCGGCGGCCATCCGTTCTTCATCGAGTTGTGCCCGGCCGACCGCTATTATCAATACGGCGTGAGCTACCCGCCGGCCTTCGCCGATTTCTTCCACCTTGAAGGCCGTTTGGGCCGGGCCGCGGTGTATCGCGTGCAAGCGCGGGCTTGGGAGCCGTGGCAGGGGGCGCGGGACGCCAGGTGCATCTTCGTCCCCGGACAACTTGCGTGTGGCGGCGACGATGGGGGCGGCTGGTGCGATCGCTCGTTCGCCACGTACGTCGCCGCAGGCAAGCGATGGCAATCGCCCGTGGTACGGCTGACCGCCGGCGGATCGGCCGAAGAAGACCTCCGAGCCTACTGCCGGGCTAACGCCATCGTGCGCCGCCTGGAAGACAAGATGGCTCCGGAAGTCCTTCAGAAGTTCAAGACCTCGGTGATGCTCTTCTACGGCGGAGACTGCCGCGAGAAGATCGAGCACCTCGGACGGCTGCCGGCGCCCACGCAGATCCATTTTTCCGACTATCTTTATGGGGGCTTCGACAAGCAGTACCCCGATCATCTTCCGCCCCGGGCCGACTTCGGCACGCCGCAAGAGATGCGCGCATTGATCGACAAGGCCCACGCCCTGGGCCACCTGGTGATGCCCTACACGAATCCGACGTGGTGGTGCGACGACCCGAAGGGGCCGACCTTCGAGCAGCACGGCGAAGCCCCGCTTCTGAAGAACCTGCAAGGCAAGCTGAGCTTCGAGCGTTACGCGCAGAACACGGGGTTCACCGTCTGCCACTGGCACAGGGCCGTGCGCGAGGCCAACCGCAAGACGCTTCAACAATTCCGTGAGGAGTATCCCGTCGACGTCCTGTTTCAGGACCAGTGCGGGGCCCGGGGATGGCACTACGACACCAATCCGGCCAGCCCCACGCCGGACGCCTACGTCGAGGGACTCCTCTCGATGGTCGACGAGGACAGCCGCACCATGCCGTTGTCGACCGAGAGCGGCTGGGATCGGGTGGTGAACGCCGAGTCGCAGCTTTGCGGCATGACGTGGTCGATCGTGCCTACCGAGGGGGCTCCGGCTTGGGTCCAACGAATGCAGTACCGCTACGCCCCGGCTACCTGGGAGATCTTCCCCGTCGCCCAACACGTGGCCCACGACAAGACAGCGATGATCCACCAC
>CAZFKF010000248.1:0-6777 GCA_964518805.1 uncultured Planctomycetaceae bacterium
TCCGCTCGAAGGCCCCGATTGCCCGGCCGAGGTCTTCGTAGTTCATCTCCCGGCCAAAGGCCTTCTTGAACGCCTCCTGGTACTCGGGAACGTCGCGGATCGCCTTGAGCGCGGATGCCTCGTCCGGCATCCCCATCTCGATCGGGTTGAGGATCGGCTGCCGAGCCTGGTGGTCCAGCGTGGGGGACCGGCCGTCCCAGAACTGCGTCTGCAACAGTGCGGCGTTCAGCGTGGTCGGCGCGTTTCGCTTCCCAAGCTGCCCGCCGATTCCTTCGGACACGGGCCGCTGGTCGGTGAAGCCCCGCGTCACGTCGTGGCAGGTGGCGCACGAGACCGTCCCGTCGCGCGACAGTCGCGTGTCGAAATACAGCTTGCGCCCAAGCGCCACCTTTTCCGGGGTCATGGGATTGTCTTTGGGGACGAAGGCATCCCAAACGATCGGGTCGAGACCCGCCGGAGGCTTGGTGACGTCCCCTGTGGGAGCGATCTTCTGGAGTCGCTCCAACTGGTACTCGGAGCTGGCATCGCCGTGCTTGCCGCGCGGGATGTCCGCCGACCGCGCTGCCGCCGCCAGGGGCCCGAAAAGGCCCGCGGCCATCAGCATGATGCTCAAAAGGCGGTCGCCCCGCCTCGTGCAACGAACCGTGCGCTGACTCATTGGCATGGCCCTCCCAAAAAGAGCATGAAGTAGGTTCACCATTCGCCTCCGCGGCGTCCCGTCCCAGGCGTCAAGGCGGGTCACTTGCCGCCTCGCATCGTGCCTTGGTTGTCGGCCTGACGGCACTCCTCGCACACGCCCATCAGATGCACCGAGAAATCCTCAACCTCGAACCCTCCGGCGCTGACGTGCGACACCGAGATTCGATTGAGTCGGGTGTCCTGCAAGTCGATCACTTTGTGGCACCGCTTGCAGATCAAGTGATGGTGTCGCATCGTCCTTCCGTCGAACCGAGCCAGCGACCCGGCGTGCTGCAGCCGCCGGATGGCGCCGAGATCGGCCAGCGTTTCCAGGACCCGGTAGACCGTCGTGCGCGAGATCCCCGGGATGCGGTCCTTCACCACATCGAGGATCTGGTCGGCGGTCGGGTGGTCGTCTCGCTCCAGGACTGCCTGGAGCACGGCGCGCCGCTGCACGGTCACGGGCGTGCCCGCGCGCCGGCACAGCGACTCGAAGTCCTTCAACGCTTGCGCGATGTGGTCGGGGTTCATGACGATCGTAGATGGAACTGTATCACAAATGGTAATGAGTGTCAACTAGGTCGCCGCGCGGAAGGAGAGACCTCCGGACAGAATCTCATCTCGGGACGTCGTTGGCCGAGCGGGCCCTCTTCAGTGCGTCCACGTAGGCCTGGGGAAGCCGCTGGTTGGTCCACCAGAGCGGCTTTTCGGTGTAGACCCACACGTATTCGTCGCTGATCTCCAGAGCCGGGCGCACCGACGTCTCGAACTCGGCCAGGTCGAATCGGCGACTGCCCCACATCTCCCAGACCAGGCTTCCGCCCTTGCCGCTGTTGACGTGGAACACCAGGCCATCGAACGGCAACTGCTCCATCTTCTGGACGTTCTCCCGCATGAACCTCGTGTCGGGCTCGTCCCAGCCCCATTCGATCAGTTTCTTGGGCTTCGAGGTCTGCTGGGCGGCTGCGGGCTGCGGCAGGCACGCGAGGCCGGCCACGGCCGCGGCAAGTAGTGTGCCCTTCATGGTCGTCACCCTCGGGGAACTCAAGGGGCGGATTCTCGCACCGTCCGTCATTGTGCCACCGTGCGAGCGTCCGTGACAAGAGGGCGAAGACGCAGGGCCGAGCACCCGTGTGGGGCTGTTTGGGTTGACAGTAGCCTCGCAACACGAGAACATGCATCCCCATGGGCGGTGTGAAGCACGATCATGACGTTGCGGAGTCGCCCACCGAGCCGGATCGGAGCCAGTCCAATGCTGAATTCCATATTCCGCTGCTGGGCCGTAGCAGCGCTGGCGGCTGCCGTTGCGCGCGCGGCGTTTGCCGAACCGCTGGACAAGTCGCGTTCGCAGGGCCGCCCGGTACGGGTCGCGGCCATTGCCATCGGGCAGGCCGCCGAAGACGCCAAGCAGGATCGCGTCGTAATCGCCTTCGAAGGCTTCACGCCCAACAAGATGGTCTGCGACACGACGCTCCGCGAACTGCCCGACGGATCGTGGATCCTGTTCATGCTCGCCGGCGGCGATACGGAACCCTCGCCGAAGAACTACACCGGCGTCACGCGGAGCTTGGACCGAGGCAAGACGTGGAGCCCGCTGGAGCGTTTTGACGTCGGGTTCCCGCGCCAAGGCAGCACCATCGGCCAGGGGCCCTCGGAGCTGATGGTCCTCGGCGGCCGCTGTACGCTGTTCTTCTCCACGCACGGGAAACACTGGGATACGCAATGGCGCTCGTGGTTCCTGACCAGCGACGACTCCTTCAAGACGTGGAGCAAGCCCCAGGAAGTGCCGGGCCGCCTCAAGTACCGGACGTTCGTTCGCAACCACATCGTGACGCGCGACGGCCGGATCATGGTTCCTTGGCAGCACTATATCGGGCCGGAGGCGGAGCAGTCAAAGCCGCCGCTGGAGCGGGCGTTCGCCAATCCTCGCAACGGCGTGCTGATCAGCACCGATGGCGGCAAAACCTGGAGCGAGCACGGCAACATCCGCCTGACGCCGAACGACCGCTACTTCGGCTGGGCCGAAAACAACCTCGCCGAACTCGGCGACGGCCGGATCGCGATGATCGTCCGCGCCGACGGGCTCGGCGGCGTGCTGTACTACGCCGAATCCCACGACGGCGGCAAGACATGGCCCGAGTTCGCCACGAAGACCTCCGTGCCCAACCCTGGCAGCAAGGCCACGCTGTACGGGCTCGGAGGCGACGCGGTGGCCATGCTGCACAACCCAAACCCCAAGCACCGCAGCCCGCTGGCCCTCTGGATCAGCTTCGACGGTATGAAGACCTGGCCCTATCGCCGCGTGCTCGTGCCGCAGTCGTGCGACGGGCCGAAGGGAAATCTGAACTACCCCGACGGCTTCGTGAGCCGCGACCGGCAATGGCTCCACTTCGCGTTCGACGACAACCGTCACCGCGCCGTGGTCTATTCGGCGAAGTTGCCGTCGGTGCTCGCACGCGTGATCGCCGCGCCGCCGAAAGGGCAGCAGGTGTGGCCGTCGCAGCCGCCCAAGGATTGCCCCCTGCCGCCTTCCGGGCAACTCGCCGGGATCTTCTTCACCGGCAGAGACAGCGACTACCATTGCGGCGACACCTGGTATCCCTCCTGGGCCTCGGACGGCAATCAATACTCGCCGTGGACCGACGGCGTGACCGAGGGAGTCACCTCGAATTCGGGCGGCGAGAAGGCGGTCACCGGCAACGCAGTGATGATCGGCGACGATCCGCTACGGCTGAGGATCCACAATACGACCCCGCCCCAGCCGGCCAGCCCTCGCCCGTACGAAGGACGCTATCCTTGCGGGAGCCTCGTCCACAACGGCATCTGGTACTACGGCACCTACTGCTTGGGGCCCGCCGCTTCGGTGGTGCACGAGGGTTTCACCTACAACTGGCCGGTCCTGGGGCCGATGCCCGGCTTCCGCATCTCGAAAGACTTCGGCAAGACGTGGAGTCCCTCGCCCCTGTCGCCCTCAAAGCCGCTCTTTCCAGAGCCCCACAAGTTCATGGGGCCGGTCAAGATGGGATGCCCCCATTTCGTCGATTTCGGCAGGAACATGGAGCACTCGCCGGACGGCAAGGCGTACCTGGTGGGCATGGGCGCGGAAGAGAACGATCTGAAACCGCGCTACGCCAACCTGAGCTGGGTCTCGGCCGACCAGGTCTACCTGGCCCGGGTGACGCCGAGCATCGAGAGCATTAACGATCCGGCCCAGTACGAGTTCTACGCTGGCCAGGACGCCTCGGGCAAGCCCTGCTGGACCCGCGATTTTTCTCGCATCAAACCGCTTGTGGATTGGAACAACAACATGGGCTGCGTCACGGTAACGTACAACGCCCCGCTCAAGAAGTACCTGATGTGCGTCACCGACGGCTGGCCGACCGTGGCCAAGATGAACTCCTACATCCTGGAGGCCGACGCGTTGACCGGACCCTGGCGCCTGGTGGTCTACATGAAGGACTTCGGCGAGCAAGGGTACTTTTTGAACTTTCCGTCGAAGTTCATCAGCAACGACGGACGCACGCTCTGGCTGTGCTACTCGGCGAATTTCAGCCCGGGCTGGAACAACGTCCAGCTCAAGTTCAATCCACCGGGAGGACGCTACGGGCTCTGCCTGCACGAAGTCCGCCTGCTTGGACCGGGCGAGAAAACCGCCGCGATTCCCAACCCGCTGGAAGGTCCAGACAACGTCGCCCCGCAAGCGAAGGTCGAGGCTAGTTCGACCTATCTCGGCTACAGCGCCCAAGGTGCGATCGATCGCAACGTCGGCGGCTTCCCCGGCGCCGTCGGCGAAGAATGGGCCAGCAAGGCTCAGGCGAAAGGGGCGTGGCTCAAGCTGACTTGGGACAGGGCGCAATCGATCCGGAGAATTTGGCTCTTCGATCGCCCCAATGCGCTCGACCAGGTGCTCGGCGGGACGCTGGAGTTCAGCGACGGCACGTCCATCGCACTCGATACGCCGCTGCCGGATAGCGCGCTTCAGGGAATCGAAATCGAGTTTCCGCCCAAGACTGTGACCTGGCTGAAGTTCACAGTGACCGAAGTCAAGCCAGCTTCACCCAACATCGGCCTAGCCGAGATCGCCGTGTTTCGATGAATTCCGGTTCTACTCTGTCTTCCCGTCTTCCTTTCCCCTTTTCGTTGCTTTCCCTTTTTCCCTGAATTTCTCCTCCGAAGACGCCAGACGGCCGAAGTCCACCCCCAAACCAGAAAGACCAAGGCATGACCTCTGCACGCCTCCAATTCGTCCCGCTCTCGGCCCTCGTGCTTCTTCTGTTTGCCGCGCCCCCTTGCCGATCGGCGGAAGCGCCGGCGTGGAACGAAGGATTGACCGACCGGGAACTGGCGATCGGCCGCTGGTTCTCTCACTTGACGTTCCTTCAGGACCGTGCCCGGAAGCCCTGGCCCGAATGGTACGACGACGGGAAACAGTTGGGAGTGACCGGCTTTCGCTATCAATTGGCCTTTGCCGGGTACGGCTGCGCGGCCATGGCGGGCAAGACGCCGGCCTACCGCGAACTGGCGGCCAAGCAGCTTCGCGACCTCTGCGAACGGATGATCGACGTTCGGGTCTGGGATTACGCGACGCACTATTGGAAATATGGCGGCGGTCCGCCCGACCCGTGCCTTTACGAGAACGTCATGTACACGGGGCATCTCACCCAGCTAATGTGTCTGTACGAACTCATGACGGGCGACTCGCGCTACTCGGACACAGGCTGGGACTTCGTTTGGCGAGACGGTCGCAAGGTGCACTACACCCTGCGACAGGCCATCGAGCGACTGCACGTGCAGAGCGAGAAGAACCCCAGCGGCGGCATTTGCTGCGAGCCGGGCCAGATCTTCGCCACCTGCAATTCCCACAGCGCGGCGTCATTCGTGCTCTTCGACCTGCTGCACGGTACGCGATACGCTGACGTCAACGCAAAGTGGTTTGCCTGGATGTCGAAGAACTTCCGCAATCGGACTCCTTTCTCGGGCGACTTCTTCTACGTCGTATACGACCAGGGCAAGCAGCGGTTTCTTCCCGTGGGCGACGTGGGGGCCGACTGCTGGGCGCTGGGATGGGGCTACCCGTGGTTTCCGTCCACCGACCTGGCCCGCGAAGGCTGGAAGCACATCCTCGACAGGGCCAAGTGGAAGCGGCCCGACGCCGACGCGATGTACGCCCAGAACAACCTGATCATGGGCTGCTGCGCCGGCGGTTCGCTGCCGGTGAGCAACGCGTTTGTGCCGCTCGTGGCGGTCCAAGTCGAGGGACGCGCAAGCCCCACCGCCCAGAAGGTGCTCCGCTGGCTTGAGGCCAAGTACGGGCGCCAAGTGGATATGGACGGCGACGGCCATCGCGAGAGCTACTGCTACCGCACCGACCGCGCACTGAGCATCGCCACCACCGGCAATATCGCCGCGGCCCTGGCCACGGACGGCGACTCGCTGCGGCAGTTGTTTCGCACTTCCCGGCGATCGATCCAGGCCGCGCCGACCGTGGCCCACGTCGACTACCCGAACGTCTACGTCCGCGCGGCCGAGTATATCGCGCCGGTGCTCCGCTTCGCCGTGCTCAAAGGCACGCCGGCCTTCCAAGGGAAGACCGAGATTCGCTGCACGCAATGCCCGGGCAAGATCGCGGTTCTGCGAGACGACCAGCCGTTTCAGGATTTCGAGCAGACCGGATCGAACCTCGTGATCCGCACCGACGTCGAACGCGAGCACGTATTCCAGGTGACGGCGAATTCCGCGGTCCGCGAATGACGAACCAAGCAAGGGACTCGCTCGTTCCCGTACGCCTCGCTAGAATACGGTTCAGTTGGCCCTCCTGCGTTCTTCCCTGAGGCGATCATCATGAAGTGTCTTTGCGTCATGGCCATGGCGGTTTGCAGCGGTTCCGTTTGCCTTGCAGCGGGCTTGCCTCGCAGCAGCCCGGAGTCGCAGGGAGTCTCCTCCTCGGCCGTCCTGGCCTTTGTCGAGGCGGCCGACAAGAACATCGAGTGGATGAACAGCTTCATGCTCGTACGTCACGGCCATGTCGTGGCTGAAGGCTGGTGGTCGCCCTATCGGGCCGAGGCGCCCCACTCGTTGTATTCCCTCAGCAAGAGCTTC
>CAZFKF010000249.1:0-6776 GCA_964518805.1 uncultured Planctomycetaceae bacterium
ATTACTCTACCCTTTTCAGCCTTCCAATGGGCAATCATTTTCCGAAACGCCACAGAAACTCGGGTAGTCGATGGAGATGTCAGGCGAGATGCTGTTCGGGCTCAGGCCCGTGAAAATGAATTGCGCCATGGCTCGATTCGTGATCGGAGCGCCACGCACACTATTCACGGAGGTTCCCGTCAAATACTCCCCAATGACCATGGTATTGCTGGTACCGTCGATAATATCGGAGAACGCGGCGCCGCGGTTCATTCCGAAGACCGTGCGCACCGACATGTTGATGGGTCCCGACACGTCGTTGTAGGCATCTTGTTCATTGACCCCTGGAAAGAACCCGAGGTAATTGGACTTGAACATGTGAATCGGTCCGTTGATAACGACCCACTTCCCGCCCATTCCATCGCTTGGGCAAAGCAACCCCGCCACCGACTGATCTGTAGCCGCCGCCGGCCAGTAGGTTGGGCCATCGGGATTCCACGGCTTGGTATTATGCGCCCAGAGGTCCTTTTCGAACTGGTAGTAGAGATCGTACAAGGCGCCCTGTTCCATATGCGGAAGCAACGCGTGGAGGAAGTACCAGAACTCCGGCTCGCCGTACACCGGCGGAGGCACGCTCCAAGCGCCAACGGGAAACGTCTTGTTCGTGTCGTGATAGTTGTGCAGGGCCAGCCCAATCTGCTTCAGATTGTTCGAGCACTGCGAGCGCCGGGCCGCTTCCCGAGCGGCCTGCACGGCAGGCAACAGCAGCGCGATCAGGATTCCGATGATCGCAATGACCACCAACAACTCCACCAGGGTAAATGCCTGACGACGAGATCCTTTCATGAGACCACACCTCCCATTGAGTAAGGACTGCCCAATCGGGCCCAAACGTATTGAGAACAAAAGACACAACGTCCTCTCTATTCGTCTTGCACGCCGGCTGTCTCCAACGTCCGCAACACCCCCTCGAAGCGGACGAGGAGGTTCTTACGGGCCCGGCGCATGTGGGCCTGCATGGCGCGGCGGGCGGCGCGGGGATCGCGACTCCGCACCGCGAGGTAGACCTCGCGGTGCACGCGATAGTTCCCGGCGAAACCTTCCAAGAGGTCGGTCCACTTCGTTGGGCGATAGGCGCCGTAACCGTAGCCGGACATGCGCATCACGAGGTTGCGAGCCATCGCGCCCGACTGCCGATTTCCGGCCGCGTCGAACAGAATACGGTGGAAAGCGATTTCCAACGCACCCCATCGCGAGAGCAGGGCCCAACCCTTCCCCGGCTCGGAAGCCCGGATCTCCGCAACCACCTCTCGCATGGCCCGCACCACGGTGCGAAGCTCCTCCAACTCCGCGTCGCCGATCCGCCGCGCCGCCCGACTGGCTGCATGGCATTCGAGGAGCCCGCGCAACTCCATCACCTCCTCGACTTCCCGGCGGTCCGGTTGTCGCACGAAGGTGCCGCGGTGCGGAATCTGGACGACGAGCCCTTCGCGATCCAATTGCCCAAGCGCTTCACGCACGGGGATGTGGCTCGTGCCGATTTCCCGGGCGAGGGCCTCGGGCGAGAGCCGATCGCCGACGCCGAGACTGCCGTGAAGCAGCTTCTCGCGGATGTAATCGTAAGCGCGTTGCCTTCGCGTTTGCTTCATGGCACGGGACCGACGTTGCCGGGGCCAAGAATATATTCTTTCCTGCCCTCCTCAATACCCCGCGCGGCACTGTTTGTCAAGAGGTCTCCGCGAGGCCCGGAGAAAAAGATGCCCCAGCGAGCTTCATCGCTTGGAGCTTTGGATTCTCTCGAACGCCCGTAGGTTGGCGTTCCAGAGCCGACCGATTTTGGGCCGAATCACGCCCCCGGCAGGTCGGCTCTGGAGAGCCGACCTACGGAAGACTCGCAGGCTTGCGGCGTTGCGCGGGCCGTGCATCAGGCGTGCCAGGGGCGACGGCGGCCTTTCTCGCGGGCCACCATCTGCCGGGCCAGTTCGCAGTTCGACTTGATCTGGAAGTCGAACATCCCCACGGCCACAAAATCGGCCCCGTTGCGGAAAGCGTACGAGAAGCCCTGCCGCGGCTGGATCGCACCGGCCGCGAGGATCTTGAAGGCGATCCAGGGCTTGGCCACGGTCTCCATGAACTGGGCCGTCTCCTCGGGATTGATGCACCACATGTTGTCGTACCAGCCCTTGCCGCCGTCGAGCCAGATGAATTCCTTGCGGAGTTCCTTGGGCGTTGCCGAAGGGTACTGATCGCTGTGGAATGTCTTGACGTAGAAGTCGCAGGGGACCTTTTCCTTCTCGCAGGCCATGGGCACCAGCAGCGAATGGGCGCCGACGCCCGCCGGAATCCCGTGGGCCTTGACGAACTCGACGGCCTTGGCGATCAGCCGCACCTCTTTGGCTTTGACGAGAGTGTCGCCCGCCACACCCCAAACGTACAGGGCGGGGACGCCGGCATCCACCTGCCCCTTGATCTCGTCCTTGAGCTTCTGCTCGTCCTGGCCGATCTCGGGGTGGATGCTGGGAATGATCTGCATGTGCCCGCCAAATTCCTTGTTGTATCGGCGGACGAAGGCGGCGCCGCTCTCAAACACGGTGTTGATGCCGTTTTCTTCAGCCAACTTGAAGGTCTGCATGAGCTTCTCTTCGGTCACGTAGGCCCGGAAGAGTTGGTTGACGTAGTGGAGATCGCGGGAGTGCATGCACCCGCTCACCAGGTTCCCGCCGAGCATGAGGCGGCTGATCTTGGCCTTGCCGATCATTCCGTACGGCATGCCGTTGGCGAGAGTTTCGGCGGGCTTGTCCGGCGCGTTCGACTTGGGCGGTTCGGCTGCGCGAGCCCTCTCGGCGGCGGCCAGCGCCGCGCCCCCTGCGGCGACTGCTGCCGCCGAGTTGCCAAGGAATCCACGCCGACTCAATCGATCTTGGTTGGGCATCGCTGATCTCCACTCTCCTTGAACGCCAGCGGCTTCGCGCACACGACGATGGCGCGGAAGCAACTCTCCGGATTGTACGTAACCCGTTGGACGACTGCAACTTCCCGGCTGGAATAATTGCACGATGTGGCCCTATAATGAATACCGGCGGAGGATAGCGCGTGCGTGTTTGACTCCGAGCCACGGCTCTCCGTTCTCTCCCCCGTGATTCCAAACCATCACTCGCGATTCACTCCAGCATTCATGGAGGTCCCGGACCGTGTCGCAAACGACCAAGTCTCGGCAAGCGGTTGCAGGAACGAGCATCGGCGATTTTCTCATTGACCGGCTTCTCCAGCGCGGCGTGCGCCACGTGTTCGGAGTGCCCGGCGACTACGTACTGGCCTTCTACGGAAAACTCGATCGAAGCCCGCTGGGCGTGGTCGGGTGCACTCGCGAGGATTGTGCAGGTTTTGCCGCCGATGCGTACGCCCGGATGAACGGCATCGGGGCCGTCTGCGTGACGTATTGCGTCGGGGGCCTGAGCCTCTGCAATTCAGCCGCAGGGGCGTTTGCCGAGAAGTCCCCCGTGGTCGTCATCAGCGGGGCGCCAGGGCTGCGGGAGCGGGTCAATAATCCGCTCTTGCATCACAAGGTCAAGGACTTTCGCACCCAGTTCGATGTCTTCCGCCGCCTCTGTGTGGCGGCCACGGACCTGACCGACCGCTCGAACGCATTCCGGGAGATCGACCGGGTGCTCGAGGCCGTCGTGCGTTACCGCCGGCCGGGGTACATCGAATTGCCGCGCGACATGGTCAACGTGGTCCCCGAGGCGTCCCATGCGCCGGTCCCCATCGCTCCGGCCAGCGACCCCGACGCCCTAGCCGAAGCCGTGGCCGAGGCCGCACGACGGATTCGCGCTGCCCGGCGTCCGGTGATCATCGCCGACGTCGAGATCCATCGTTTCGGACTTCAGGAACCGCTGCTCGCGTTGGCTGAAGGGGCGGGAATACCCATCGCCACTACGATTCTCGGCAAGAGCGTGATCAGCGAGCGACACCCGCTGTTCGCCGGACTGTACGAGGGGGCGATGGGCCGGGAGGAGGTCACCCGGTTCGTCGAGGAAAGCGACCTCGTGCTCCTGCTGGGTGCGTTCATGACCGACTTGAACCTGGGCATCTTCACGGCCAACCTCGATCCCGCCCACTGCATCTACGCCACCAGCGAGACGTTGCGGATCAGCCATCACCACTTCCACGACGTCCTGCTGAGCGATTTCCTTCAGGGGCTGGTTAGGGCGGGCCTGGAGGTTCCGCCGCGGCCTCTGCCGCCCAGCCCCGAATGCGCGGACGCTCCTTTCGAGCTCAAGCCCGACGCCCCCATCACCATCCAGCGGCTTGTCGCGCGGCTGAACCAAGGACTCAACGAGTCGATGGTCGTGATTGCCGAACCGGGCGACTCGCTGTTCGCCTCCAGCGACCTGGTGATTCACCGACAGACCGAGTATGTCGCTCCGGCGTACTACACGTCGATGGGCTTCGGGGTTCCGGCGGCGCTGGGGTGCATGACGGCACGGCCCGACCTCCGCGCGGTCGTGCTCGTGGGCGATGGGGCGTTCCAGATGACCGGCATGGAACTCTCGACGATCGTGCGCCGCGGTCTCGCGCCGATCGTCATCGTGCTGGACAACCAGGGCTACGGCACCGAGCGGATCTTGCATCCGGGCGACTGGTCGTTCAACGACGTGCAGCCGTGGGCCTACCACAAGTTGCCCGAGGTGCTCGGCGGCGGCACCGGATACGACGTCCATACCGAAGGGGAGTTCGATGCGGCCCTGCGTTCGGCCTGGGCCGACGCCAAGACGATGAGTCTTCTGCACGTGCATCTCGGCCAGTCCGATTTCTCCGTGGCCCTCCAACGCCTGGCCAAACGGCTCGGTGCGAAGGTGTGACGGGATCGGTGCTCTCCTATCAGGTGCGGTTCATCGGTCATGCACTCTCCAGGCCGATCTTGACTCCACCAGCACCGGGGGCGATACTCATAGCAACCCCGTTCTCGTGGGAAAGGGACTGCAATGCTCAAGCTGCGGTGGTGCGTGCGGTTGGTGGCGTGGAGTGGAATGGCGTTGGCGGCGGTGCCAGCAGTTCGGTGCCAAGATAAGGCGGCGGATGCCCCGGGTGGAGCGGCCGTCACGCCGGCGCAGATCGAGGCCGACTGGCTGCGGCAGGAGGAGGTCCGGTGGCTGCCTTGCTCGCCGCGAAATCGGCCCGAAGATTCCCAGCCGCGAGTGTCAACCCCGCAGGACGCGGCCGGCGGGGTCGACGGCGTCAAGAACGGCACCTACGGATTCCACACCGGCGACGACGAGAAGCCCTGGTGGCAAGTCGATCTCGGACAGCCGGCGGCCCTGGATCGCATCGTGATCTACAACCGCGGCGACGGCAACGTGGAAGGCCGGGCCGCTCGCTTGCACGTGCTGCTGAGCACCGACGGCAAGACGTGGACGTCGATCTACCAGCATGACGGCGCCAAGTTCTCGGGCTTCGTCGACAACAAGCCGCTGGTGGTTTCTGCCCGCGGGAGGACAGCGCGCTTCGTGCGAGTTCAGCTCCCCGATCGCGGATATCTTCACCTCGAGGAGGTGGAGGTCTATCGGCCCGGGTCGAGCGAGAACGTGGCCTTGCGAAAGCCGGCGGATCAATCGAGCACAAGCCCATGGTCGATAGCCAAGATTACAGGCCCGAAACCGGCCGCGGTGGCCACGGCGGACGCCAAGCCCGCTAAACTGGCCGAGCCGACGTACCGGCTTGCGGCGGCGATCGAGCGCGGGCTCAAGCTGGCCGATGACTTGCGCAAGCTCGGCGCCAGGATCGACGCGGAGGCGGCCTGTCTTGCGCAGGTCCAGGCGGCCACCCGTTCGCTGCCCGCAAACGCGCCGTCCGCGTTGCATCGCGAACTCTACCTGAAGACTCGCCGGGCGGTCCGCCGCATGGCGTTGGCGAACCCACTTTTCGATTTCAACGACCTGGTGTTCGTGAAGCGGGCGCCGGGGACGTTCACGCACATGTCGGACCAGAATTACGGATGGTTCTCGCGCCCGGGCGGCGGACTGTTCGCCCTCAAGGACTTCAAATCCGACCATTCGTCGCTGCGCTGTCTGTCCGCGTCCCTTCCCGTCGGCAGCGTTCTCAGCCCCGATGTCTCGTACGACGGCGCGAAGGTCGTGTTCTCGCACTGCAAGTTCTATCCAGGGCTGCGCGACGAGCCGAACAAGCTCGACAAGAACCGCGTGCCCGAAGACGCGTTCTATCACATCTATGAAGTGAATCTCGACGGCACGGGGCTGCGGCGACTGACGCACGGCAAGTACGACGACTTCGACGCCCGGTACCTTCCCAGCGGCGAGATCGTGTTTCTCTCGACGCGCCGCGGGCAGTACGTCCAGTGCAGCAAGGCCACGGCCGCGGCAAGTTCGGAGGGATCGAACCCGGACAGCTACGTCCGCTGCGGCGGAGGACCGGAGCGTCCGGTGGCGGTCTACACGCTTCACGTCATGGACCACGCCGGCGGAAATCTGCGGCAGATCTCGGCCTTCGAGATGTTCGAATGGACCCCCAGCGTCGACCACGAGGGACGCATCCTGTATGCCCGCTGGGACTACGTCGACCGTTGGAATCTGCCGTTTATGATGCTCTGGTCGACCATGCCCGGCCGCACGAACGCCCAGGCAATCTTCGGCAGCTACACGCAGAACCCCCACTGTGTGGTCGAGGCGGGGCCCATCGCCAAGTCGCAGAGGGTGATTTTCACGGCACCGGGGCACCACGCCAACCCGGGGCGGAGCCTGGTGCCGATGGACTACCACCGCGGCGCCGACAGCGAGTCT
>CAZFKF010000250.1:0-6771 GCA_964518805.1 uncultured Planctomycetaceae bacterium
GGGCGATCGTCCGGCGGATATCGGTCCAGACGTGGTCGACGCGATCGGCGAACTCACGAACATCGTTGCCGGAAACGCCAAGGCGAAGTTGGAGCACCTCAATCTGAGCATGAGTCTCCCGACCATCGTGGTTGGAAAATGGCACACCATCGAGTTTCCGCACAGCGTCCTGCCGATCTGCATCCCGTTCGACTGTGAGTGGGGGCCGGTGGTCGCCATGGTGAGCCTTGTGGAAGAGTCCGCACCTGCCCAAATCACTTCGTCCGTCGGCTTGGTGGTCGATCCCAGTCCGCCGGTTCAAGTCTGACGAGCGTTCTGGCAATTGCCCGTTCGACTTCGGCGCGATTGCGGACGTCTCGGAACGGCCGTGTCGGTTTGCACTGAAGCATGCTTTGCGAGCGATTCCCGCTTCGGCAGACTCTTTGACGCCGGGACTCGGAGCACGACCAATTGAAGCGTGTCCAAGCGGACTCGGAATCCGGGATCTCTCCATGCGAGAAGCGTTCTCTTTGCCGAGCGAAATCGTTCCCGACTCCCCTTCCTCGCCCATTGCAGCAATTGGCGAAAAGCGGTAGCCTCCAGATAGACATGTAGCCGGGCCGTTCAGGAATCGCTCCGCCGATGGGCGAAACCCAGCGCTGGACAACTCGACGACGCTGCCCGGGAATTCGTGACGCTGTATCACGAATTGACCGGCGATCGGACGCTCGGCGTTGCGACCCGGCAGTCGAGCGACGTGCACGGCGACATGGCCGACTTTCTCGATCAACTCGAACGCATGAGCGGGTAGGGCGCATGCACGCCGAAATCATTTCGATCGGAGACGAAATCACTAGCGGGCAACTCCTCGACACGAACAGCCAATGGCTCAGTCTTCGGCTGGAAGAGCTTGGCGTTCCGGTGTTGTATCACACGACCGTGGGCGACGACCTGGCGGCGATGGTGGAGGTCTTCCGGATGGCGTTTCGCCGCACGGAGGTAATTGTGGCCACCGGCGGGCTCGGCCCCACGGCCGACGATCTGACGCGCGAGGCCCTGGCTCAAGCGGCCGGGCGGAAGCTCGTCATGGAGCCGAGCGCCCTGGAGCACATTCGGCAGTTGTTTGCCCGACGCAAGCGGGAAATGCCAAAGACAAACGAGGTCCAGGCGATGTTTCCCGAGGGCAGTCGCGTCGTGCCCAATCCGCACGGCACGGCTCCGGGAATCGATCTGGAAGTGTCGCGATGCGCGGCCACGCCGTGCCGGCTAATCGCCCTGCCCGGCGTGCCGGCCGAAATGCGAGAGATGTGGCACGGGACCCTGGTGCATGAGTTGCGCAAGGTCGGAGCTGGGCGGGAAATCATCCGGCATCACAAGATCAAGTGTTTTGGGGCCGGTGAAAGCCAGATGGAGTCAATGCTGCCGGACCTGATCCGCCGCGGGCGTGAGCCCCGCGTGGGGATCAACGCCAGCCAGGCCACGATCATCTTCCGCATCACGGCCCGGGGCGCCACGGAGCAGGCCGCACTGGCCGCCATGGAGCCGGTGGCGGCGACGATCCGCCAATGCCTGGGAAATCTTGTGTTCGGCGAAGGGGACGACGAACTCCAGGACGCCGTGATGCGGCTCCTGGGGCATCGCAACCAGACGCTGGCGACGGTCGAGTGCGGCACCGCCGGGCTGGTGGCCGAGTGGTTGGGAAGCGTGTCCGAGGCGAAGGGTCGCTATCGCGGCGGAATCGTGCTGCCCGACGCCGCGGCGATCGCGTCGGTTCTCGACCTCCCGTCGCAGCCCGCGGCGATCAAGCCTGAGGGTCTGGTCTCGGCCATGGCCCAAGCCGGCCGCAAACGTCTGGGGAGCGACTATGCGCTGAGCGTCGGCCCCTTTCCCAAGGCCGATCCGTCGGCCGGCGAACCGCCGCAAGTCTTCTTCGGCCTGGCAGGGCCCGACGGAACGACGACCAAATCGATGCCCTTCGCCGCTCATCCGGCGTTGGTCAAGGTCCTCTGCGCCAAGCAGGCGCTCGACATGCTGCGACTGGCTTTGCTATAGTGCGCATGGGGGACGAATCGTCTACTATGGTGGGGGAACCACTCATTCCGCAGTGAGTGTCAAGAACTACCGCAGTGCAGAGTTCCAAGAGTCCTCTATGTGAAACAGAAGCCCGCCCTGTAGTATATTTTTGCACCAATCTAAAGAAGGGATTCGCGGGAGCAGTAGAATTCTCCAGGAATCGAGTCGTTGGCGAAGAGGCGATTCCGTGTAACCGCATTTCTTGGGGGTCGACACGATGGAGGACAAAATCCCTGTCTCCCGCGGCGCCGAGAAGTCTGCTGGATCGCATGCCGACGCGCCGGCCGCAACATGGAGCCTTCGACTTCTCTATGATGGCCAGTGTCCTTTCTGCCGACGCGAAATCGAATGGCTCAAGCGGCGCAACCGGAAGCTGCGTATCACGTTCGAGGACATCTCGGCCGCAGAGTTCGATCCCGGTCGATACGGTTTGACGCGGGACGAAGTCAACCGCGTTCTTCACGGCATCCTTCCCGACGGTACCGTGGTGCGAGGAATGGCCGCCGTGCGGCGGGCGTACGCGGCCATTGGCCTGGGCTGGCTGACCGCGCCTACCGGTTGGCCGGGCATGCGTTGGGTGGCCGATCGGATGTATGCCGCCTTTGCGCGCAATCGCCTGACCTTGGGTCGCGTCATCGCCCCAGACTGCCCCCATGGATCGTGTCAGCCGAAACGCCGAGCGAGTTGACAGTACGTGGCTCCCGCGCGGATCCCGTCGAAACGACGCGGCCCACGAGCGGTCGCCCGCGGGCCGGAGTCTCGAACGGCAGATTGACGCCTCGCCGGCGTCTGGCGTCGCTTGTTACAGCGGAGCCAGGGCCGAGTCCGTCGAGTTCTCGTCCTGATGGTCGTGGTCGAGTTCCCGGAAGTACGATGCCAGGTCCGCGGTGCCCGCGAGCTGACGGATCGCCGCGTTTCGCGTGGCGGCCGCCTTCTGGGCGGCGGTCAGGTCGTCGTTGAGGATCGTTCCGACCCCCTGCGTGTCGAGAATGGTCGCGTACTTCGCGCCGGAGAGATTGACGTAGAATGCTTCGTCGGTCTCCACGGCGGTGTCGCCTTTGACCACAACGCTAATCGTCTGAGTCGTGACTCCCGGGGCGAAGGTGAGCGTGGCGAGGGACTTGGTAACGTAGTCCGTTCCTGCCGTCGCCGTGGCAGGATCTGTCTTGTACTTGACCTGCACGCTTTGGTAGCTGGGGTTCGAGAGCGTTACCGTGAAATTGAACTTGGTCGAACCGCTGTGGCCTTCTGCGGCCGATACGTCGGTGATCGAGATCTGCGGCAGAGGGTCGTCGTTGCGGATCGTGTTCACGGCCTGCGCGGCAGTCTTGCTGAGTCCGGCATTCGTGGCCTTGGTGAGCTTGACCGAGAACGTCTTGTTCGTCTCGTACGTCGTGTTGCCGAGGATCGGGACCTGGATCGTTCCCGTCGTGTCCCCGGCGTGAATGACGATCGACCCGCTCGTTGCTACGTATTGGCTGCCAGGTTTCGCCGTGTCCTTGGCCCCCTTGAAGGTCGTGTACCATACGGTGACATCCTGGGAATACGCCTTGGAGAGCGTCACCGGAATCTCCGCCACATTCCGACTCTCCGGGCTGCTGCTGTTGCCTTCGAGCACGCTCGCCGCGGCAACCGAAACGGTTGGCAGGGCCAGCGCAGAAACCTTCGTCTTGCCATCGAACGTCGTCACGAACAACAGGTGTGTGGCCCCGGCAGGAGCGGACGGAAGGTCGGTCACCTGGTACTTGCCGGATGCCTCATTCCAGTAGATGGGGAGCTTGTCGCCGAGCGCGCCACCCATCTTGTTCTTCGCGAAATCGGTTCCATTGGCCCAGTACAACTGGACGTAGGTCACCGGAACGCTGCTGTTTGCCGTGGCCGTTTTGTGCGGCTTGCCGGGAACCTGGACGTTCACGTTGATGGCCGTCATGTCCGCGTTCCACTTCGGCGTCACCACGACGTCGAAGTTCTGCTTGGCCGTAGGCGTGAGCGTGGCGTTGTAGTTGATCTTGGTCCCGCTGGGCTGCGTCAGTTGCATGTTCAGCGAAAAGTCCTGCGTGTTGAACACGGCGTTCGTCAGGTCATACGTCCCGTTGAACAGGTCCTTCGCCGTGGGCTGGGTCGGAATCGCCATGGACGAACTGGTCACGACCACGTTGCCGTTCAACTGGCCGTAGCGGCTTCCGCTGCTCGTCTCGACGATGTTGTCCGCGTATCCGCCCAGTTTCCAGGTGCCGCTGAAATTGGGGCTCTTGCCCGTCGCGTTGTACGTGCCGCTGTTGACCGTGACCGTGGTATGGCTGATCGTGCCGGCGCCGACGGACGTGTAGGCGATGGCGCCGCCCGAGAGGACCGCGGTTCCCTTCAAGTTGAAGTTGTAGCCCGAGGACTTGTAGACCGAAGTCATCTGGCCCGAGGCAGTGAACCCGACCGTCTTGAACGCTTCATTCCCGATCCCGGAAACCGAGAGCAGGGCTCTTTGTTCGAGGGGTTCGACACGCAGCGACCGGGAATCGCTTCGACCGCGGCGGTTCTCCGACCGCCCGGCTCGCCGAACCGACGAGCGAAACAGGGGAATCCACTGAACGAACCGACGCATCATTCCACCACTCGACATGACAACCACCTCTCTCACCGTACCAGACCTGTTGGGATCGCTTCGCGCCCTTCCCGTACTCTAGCCGGCCAGTGTAAATTCGTCAGTTGTTTTGCGCGCCGACGGGCCCTCACCTAGATTTCATCGACGGCGCCGAAGTCCGGCACGATCAGACTATGGGGGAACCGACCCCCGCCGCCGGCCCAAAAGGCGGGGAGAACGCGTGTGCTCGATCGCTCGCCTGATGGAAGAATTGATACACTCCACGCGAGTGGCAAAGTCGCCTATACTGCGGGGCGCGGCTGGCCGCGAGGTTCCGAATTCGTCGTTCCATTCGGCCACAACGTGATTGCAGCGTATGCATCCCCTGTGTTATGGGTAACAGCATGCGCCATCATGGTGGCTAGATGGTCTTGCGAGACATTGCGGACGGCAAAGGCGCCGGCGAGGCCGCATGTCGATTGGGGCCAACCACCGAGAAGGCTAGATGGCTCACTCGCAACACCCAGCTAGCTGGATGTGCGGAGCGCCGTTCGCCGTTTTACAGAATGCGGAATAGCGGAGCGCATCATGGCAGAGTTTGTGACGGTTGCCCGCGTTGGGGACGTTCCCGAGGGGCGAGGGCGAACGGTTCGCATCGGCGACGACTATGTCGCCTTGTTCTTGGTCGATGGCCAGTACTATGCGCTCGACGACTACTGCCCGCACATGGGGGCATCGCTCGGAGACAGCGACCTGCGCGACGGAATGGTTGTATGCAACCGGCACCTGTGGGCGTTTCGACTGACCGACGGCACGAGCCCGGACGTGCCCACGCTTCGCGCCACGCCGTTGGACGTTCGCGTCGCCGGGGCCGAGATCCAAGTGCGTCTGCCAAGCAGGAAATGACTCCGCTTGGCGACCGATGATCGCACGGCGCCCGCCTGCCAGCCCCCTACTGCCTACTGCTAAAGACCAATCTTCCCGCCCGGCTCAAGCACCACGGGTTCGGCCGACGTTTCTTCGCGAACGCGGTGGGCCCATGCCTCCACGTCCTGGGCAATCAACGGCCAAGTGTTGCGGTGCACGGGCACGACGCGTTTGGGTGACAGAAGCTTGACGGCCTCAACCGCGTCGTCCGGTCCCATCGTGAAGTTGTCGCCGATCGGCAGAGCGGCCAACTTCAGACCGGCAGCCCCGATGAGCTTCATATCGTAGAACAACCCGGTGTCGCAAGCGAAATAGGCGTTTCCCTCGGGAAGCGTCAGAAGGAATCCCGCGGCCGCCCCGCCGTACGAACCGTCCGGCAGCATCGACGTATGGTGAGCGATCGTCATCTTCACCCGGCCGAACGGGAACGCATGGCCGCCGCCGATGTTCATGCCGTGGGTCTTGGCAAGCCCCTTTTTGCCATACCACTCGCAGATCTCGTACGTAGAGACAATCGTTGCGCCGGTGCGGCGGGCGATCTTCTCCAAATCGGCAACGTGATCGAAATGCCCGTGCGAAACGAGGATGAAATCGGCCTCGACCTGGCCGGACTTGATGGGCGCGACGGGCGACTCGTCGAGAAACGGATCGAGAACGATCCGCCACTTGCCGCTCTGAATCGCCCAACAACCGTGTCCAAGCCAAGTCAGTTCGGTCGCCATTCGAGTACCTCCGTTTGTCCACCCTACGGACGCTACTGTTGTTGCTGTTCTTGCTGCTGTTGTTGACGCTGCGCGCGATACCACTGGATGAGTTGATTCGTCGAAGCATCGTGCTCCAACTTCGGCGGCGTCGGCGACTGGAGTTCGGGCAGGATTCGTCCGGCCAGTTCCTTACCCAATTCTACTCCCCACTGATCGAAGCTGTTGACGCCCCACACGACTCCTTGGACGAAGATCTTATGCTCGTACAGGGCGATGAGTTTTCCGAGCGTCGCCGGGTCGAGTTCTCGGGCCAGGATCGTATTGGTGGGGCGGTTGCCAGGGAACGTCTTGTGCGGAACCAACTCCAGCCTGGGACGCTCGCTCTTGGCCTTCGCCTGCGTCTCCAGTTCCAGTTGCACCTTCTCGGCGGTCTTGCCGAACGCGAGGGCCTCGGTTTGGGCGAAGAAGTTGGCCATCAACTTGGCGTGGTGATCGGCCAGCGGATTCTGG
>CAZFKF010000251.1:0-6769 GCA_964518805.1 uncultured Planctomycetaceae bacterium
GCCCCCACCCTACGCCAGGTCCCGCACGTAGGCCGAGAGGAACACCTTCGGGCGCAGCCCGAAGATCATCTGCCGGTTGTAGGACCCGCGAAGATGGGCGTCGACCGCGTCCTGGACGTCGGACGTCAGCAAGATCACGGCAGGCGGAGGCGATGCGGCCGTTTGCCGAGCCCAGGCGCCGGCGTCCTGCCAGTAGCCGACGTGGTCCGCACGGAATCGCCGCAAGTACCAGGGCAGCGGCCAGTAGTTCTCCGTGCTCACCACGTGGATCGCCATGTCGTGGCCATCCGGTGCGGCCTGGGCCAAGCGTTCCATCTGCCTGGCGAGATTCAGCACGTCGCCCGAAGTGTGGGCGTAGACGTAGGGGTTGCGCTGGTCAGCCGGGAGCCGGAAGTTGAGCCAATAGGTCTCCCACCCCAGGTGCGCCACCCCGCCGAGAAGCAACACGCCGACGAGCACTTGGAGCGGCCACCACCGCGCCCAGCGAAGGACCGCATACATGCCGACGCCGGCCAGAAGGATCATGCCGTGCAGAAAACTCAACAGGCACCACGGCGTCTTATACGGAATAGCCGAGTACAGGACCACCAGAACCAAGGTGTAGAACGTCACGAAGCGGCAGAAGACTCCCGACCGCTTTGGCCCGCCCACCAACAGCGAGTGGATCCCGCCCAGTGCGGCCAGGCCGACGATCAGGCCTTCGGTCCAGAAGAAACCTCGCGCGGGTCGAAAGGCGAGCAGGAGTCGCAGGTACTCGTACCAGGGCGCGGCGTGGATTCCCCCTTCGCTGCCGCGACGGAAGTATGTGGCGTAGGCAAGCACCGAATTCAGCGGTCCCTTCCCATCGGCCCCGAACGACGAGTACAGAGCAACAACCACGCCGCACGCCGCGGCCAAGGCGGCGGCAAGGGGCCATGGCCGCAGATATGGGCGAACGGTCCAGGGCGTTTCATCGCGCCAACGCGTCCAAAGGGCGGTCAAGACCACGCCTGCGCCCATGGCAGCCCCGGCCAGGACCCACGTCTCCTTGGTCGCGTGCATCAACCCGATCGACGCGCCGAAACCGACGGCCCAGCCCACCGACGGCAGGCAGAAGTACCGCCATCCGCACCCGATCGCGGCGAACGTGAAGAACACCAGGAGCGTTTCCTGGATGTAGTCGCGCGCGTAGTAGACCATCGCCGGAGAGACGGCCGTGAGCAAACCGGCCGCCAACAAAGGCCCGGCCCCAAGTCCGTCGGCCACCAGCGGCAGAAGCAGGATCAGCCCGACGCCGAACACGACCGGGACAACACGGTAGTCCCACTCCCGCGAGTCGGCCAGTGCCGAGACGCCGCGAAGCCGCAGCGACGGCAGCGTAATCCAGTAGAGTGTTGGTCCGTGGTGCTCGTCGGGGTCGTAGCGATAGACGCCCGTCTCCAGAAGCATCCCCGCCTTGACGGCCTGATTGGCTTCATCGCCGTGCATCGGGCGCTGTTCGAGCCGCGGCAGCCGGATCGCGAGCGCCACGGCGGCGAGGGCCAGAATCGAGAGCGCCAGGAGCAGAGTCGGGCGTCGCATGGAGGTCGGCTCGGACGAAAGAGGAAAGGCGGATTTGGCGAGATCGCATCCGGACGCAAAGTCCCCTCACCCCCGGCCCCTCTCCCGTTTGCGGGAGAGGGGAGTCCTGCTGGGCATCCTTCACCCCAGATCTTTAACTGCAAACTCCCAGCCCCCAGTCCCTAGCCCCTATTTCCCAATCCCTCATTTCGCTTCCTTGCCGTACACCTCGACCTCCACGTAGTGGTTCATGTCGTTCGACGTGTTGCCCTTGGAGTACAGGCGCACGTAACGGCCCTTGACGGGCTCTTTCTTGTCGTTGCGGGCGTCGATGAGCTTGCCGCGGTAGTCGTCGATGTACTCCAGGTTCTTGCCCACGCCCAGGCCGATGGAGTTGCTGTAATCGTTGTTGAACACCGTCTTCACGTTCTCGATGAAGTCGGGATCGTCGGCCACCTGGATCACGACGGCGTGGTACACGCGGCCTTCGGCGTGGTAGTGCCAGACCACGAACGCGTGGATCTCGGACGGGGCGCCGAGGTCGATCTGGACCCATTGCTTGTCCGGCCCAAGCTCGACGAAACTGCCGTCCGCGCCTTCCTTGTCGCCATCGGTCACCAGGCTCAATTCCCCGACGACCGGGGCCATGTCACTGGAGGTCACTTTCTTGTTCAGGGCGAGATTCTTGCAGCCGGGCGGGGCGAGGAACGGAGGACGCGGCTTCTCGTTGTACTTCTCCATCGTCGGCGCCTGCTTGATGTTCTTCGGCGTGCCCTGGAAAAGCGGCCGGGGCAGCTTAATCTCCAGGGGCACGAGCTTCGCCCCGTCCTTGCCCGCGGCGTCATCCCCCAGCACGAATCCCGTTCCGGCTACGGCCATGCCGGCGATGCACGCCACCAGCGCCATCCACAGTGTCAGATTGTTTTGCTTGCTCATCGGTACGGTTCACTCCAGCAATTGCATTGCGCGGTCCGGGTCTCCTGCGAGCTACGGACCGCTAACCAAGGAAATACCCACTCTCCCTACTATACCGATCCCCAACCGCCGGACGCAAGCGCCCCCAACTTAACTCATGATTGACACCCCAATCCCCTCCAGACGATAATGGCAACACATCCGAAGAAACTAGACGCGGCAAACAGGTCCCGCCCGCAACAACCTCGGCCCGCTTTCCTCCGTGTCCTCCGCGGTGAAATCAGGAATTCACCACGGAGGACACGGAGGTTCGCGGAGGAGTGGGGCGTTTCACGAGGACGATCGAAAACGCCGGAGGCACCGCATGAGCGTCCATGAACTGTACGAAATGCTGACGGAGATGGTGCGTCAGGGACCCGGCCATGTGGTCGCATATGCCTTGGGAATCGGCACAGTGGCGCTGATCTTGGTTTCCGCGCACTGGATTACCAAGCGACCGCTTCAACGAAAGATCGAAGAACTCCAGGCGGAGAACCGCGGCCTCGTCCAGAAGCACGCGGCCAGCGAGGCGGCGCTTCAAATCGCCCGCTCGGACAACGATGCGCTTCGTGAGGAAGTCGATGCGCTGTCGGCCCAGGCCGAAACGCTGGTCCAGGCCAAGACCAAGCTGGAAACCGATCTCGGCTGGGTGAAGGAGGAGAACGGGCGTCTGCGCACCGCGTCGGAAACCAACGCGGACGAAAACCGGACCTTGCGTGAGGCGAAGGGGAAGCTGGAGGGGCAGCTCGAACTGGCCCGCCAGGAGTGCCAGACCCTTCGCTCGTCGCACGACACGCTTCAGAGCGAGGCCCGCGGGCTGCTCGAAGACCGCAGCCGCCTGGAATCTGAAGTCGAGGCCTTGCGCAAGGGCCGCGAGCAACTCCTGGCCATTCAGGTCGATCTGTCGAGCGAGTTGGTGGCCCGCAAGGAAAGCGAAGCCGCGCTGGCCGAGCAGGTCGCCGACCTGACCGAGCAGACGCAGCGTCTGGCCTCGTTCGACGGGAAGGTGTGGGAGCGGGCTCCCGTCGGGCCGGTCCCCGCCTTCCGGCCGCGCGCCGAACGCGGCGTGCCGATCATCGCCCTGACGAATCTCAAGGGGGGCGTGGGCAAGACCACCTTGACGGCCAACTTGGGCGCCCTTCTGGCCCAGGAGCGCCGGGTGCTGCTGGTAGACCTCGACTACCAGGGCTCGCTCACGTCGTTGTGCCTGCCGCCGGAACAGATTCAGGAGATTCGCCGCCGCCGCGAATTCGTCGACCGCATCCTCCAGAGTCCGGCCGTGGACCTCGACGAATTCCAACGCTGCTGCCACGTGGTGCCCGATCGGTCCGGGCTGCGGCTGATCGCCGCCGACGAAAGCCTGGCCGATGTCGAGAATCAGGCCATGGCCCAATGGCTTCTGCACCCCGAGAACGGCGACGTGCGGCACGTACTCCGCGCGTACCTCCACGCGCCGCAGGTGTGGCAGGACTATGATTACATCCTGCTGGACTGCCCGCCCCGGCTGACCACCGCCTGCATCAACGCCTTCGCGGCGGCCGACTTCGTGCTCATTCCGGTCATTCCCGACCAGACCTCGGCCGAGGCCGTGCCCCGCCAGCTTCGCTCTTTGAAGAACCTTCAGGCCGAGATCTGTCCGCGTTTGGAGGTGCTCGGCCTGGTGGCCAACCGCACCAGTCCCCGGGATCAATTGGTGCAGCGCGAGCAGGCGATCTGGGATTCGCTGCGCCGCCGCTGCGAAGATCCGTGGGGTCAGGAGATTTTCCAGTTTCGTACCCTCGTTCGTCAAAAGGGCTCGTTTGCCGAGGCCGCGCGGGCCAACCGCTTCGCCGCCTTCTATCAGGACGTCGAACCGATGTTCCGCGATCTGGCCCGCGAGCTGATTCAAAGGATTGCCGCCCATGAACGTCGAACACCTGCAAGAGTTTTTGCGGAGTCTGAGCCAGCCGCTTAGCACGTCGGGGGCCAAGACGGCCGCCGCCGATCTGGATCGCGTCTGCGCCGGCCTGGAACCGTTTTGCGCCTGGGGCATTGCGCAGTTCGCCGACTTTCTCGTCACGGCGGAGGAGTACGCCCGAACCGGCGTCGTTCCGACCACCGGCCGCGCCAAGTCGGCATCCGCCAAAACAGGCGCCAAGGCCGCCGACCCCCAGGCCCTCGCCAGAACGATTGAAGAGTTCCGCGCGTTCTACGACCGTGTGACCAGCCCCGAGGTCACCTACAGCGCCATCGAAGCCGAGATCAAGCGACTCGATAAGCTCAAGAAAGACGACTTGCTGGAGATCGCCAAGGCCATCGGCATCAGCGCCAAACTCAAGACCAAGAAGGATGCCGTGGTCGAAATCCAGCGTCTCATGAAGGAGCGCAAGGAGAGCTTCGAGCGAACGCGATTCTAGGCGGCGCCGGAACGATCCCTCCATTCAGCCCGTTTCGTAGCGGCGCGCAAGCGCAGCGGTCAACGGGCGGGTGCCCGCACTACGAACGTATTCTCGCCATCCTCATGGCGATGATGGCGCTGCGCGGCGGCGCCTCATCTTGCCCCGGGTCTCGCGGTCGAATAGAATGATCATCGTCGATGAAATCGCTCTTCGTGACGATCTCAATTCGGGTTCGGTCCGAGCCATGCCGCAGCGGATTGAAATCAACGGCAGTTCCGAGCACGGGCTGTATCTGCGCCTGTTCGTCACCACCAGCGGCGGCGTCTAGAGCGGTCGCACCTCGGTTGTTCCGGCGCAGCGCCGCCCTTCGTCTCGGCTCGACGTCTGCCGCAGTGCATGTGCGCCGGTTTCTCGCAGGCGGAGGTTCTCTTCCCGTCACGTCGTTACGAGGTGCTTCGATGGCTTCCAAGAAACACAAACGAACGCTTGTCCACGAGGCTGGGACGGTCCAACAGGCGGAAGGAGCGACGGCTGCGCCCACCGAAACCCCGGCGGAGCCGCGCGAGGTTCAGGAGATCACCAGCGGCAAACTCATTCTCGCCCGGATCTTCTGGGTATTCCTCGGACCGGTGGCCCTGTCGCTCATGCTGCTGGGCATCGCGAACGCTGGAAGCGGATGGGCGACCCTGTTGGATCTCGCCTTCCTGATGGTCCTAGGCCTGACCGTTCTCTGCCGCTGGTCCGAGCAGCGGTCCGGGAAGGCCATGACGGCGTACGGCGACGAGCCTTCCACCTGGGCCCATTTCCGCCGCTACGTGAGGACCTTCGTGCCGTTGGCCCTCGTCGCGTGGATCGTGGCCAACGCGATCGGAAACCACATCCTGGGGTGGGCCGGAGGAGCGTCGCAGCCATGATCTCGGTCATCGTCCCAGTCTTGAATGAGTCGGAGAGCGTGGCCGCCGTCGTCGAGTTCGCACGGCGCGACGTCAACGTCAGCGAGGTGATCGTCGTCGACGACGGCTCGATCGACGGGACCCCTGAGACGGCCGTTGCGGCCGGGGCCACGGTGATCACCAGCACGCTGTTGGGAAAAGGCGCCTCGATGGAGGACGGCATGAAGGCCGCGCGCAACGAGATCCTGCTGTTTCTCGACGGCGACCTCGCCGGACTCCACGACGATTTGATCCACCGCATGACCTCGCCCATCGTGCAAGACTGGGCCGATTTCGTCAAAGGCGCCTTTTCCCGCCGCGCCGGCCGCGTGACCACGCTCACCGCGCGCCCGTTGCTGGACACGTTCTTTCCGGAGTTGGCCTCGTACCGCCAGCCCTTGGGCGGCATCATCGCAGCCCGGCGTTCGCTCTTGCAGAGACTGCGATTCGAGACCGACTACGGAGTGGACGTGGGGCTTCTGATCGACGCCGCGCTCGCGGGGGCGGCCATGGCCGAGGCCGACATCGGACACGTCGAGCACGACAGCCAGCCCTTGGAAGTCCTCGGCGACATGGCATCGCAAGTGGTGCGCACCCTGCTGAACCGCGCTGCACGCTACGGCCGGCTCAATCCGGCCCACGTCCGGGAGGTCGAAGAGGTCCGCCGCCATACGGACGCCGAGTTGTCGATCGTCCTCGAAAAGACGAGCCGCGTCGAGCGGCTGGCGCTGTTCGATATGGACGGGGTGCTCCTGAACGGCCGGTTCGTCGTCTCCCTGGCCGAGCGTGTGAACCGGCGCAGGGAACTCGCCGAATGTCTCGACAATCCTCAACTCGCGCCGGACGAGCGCTCGCACCGGATCGCCGCCCTGTTCGCCGGCACCCCCAAGAGCGCGTTCGAGCAGACCGCCCGCGAGATGCCCTTGATGCCCGGAGCGGTCGACGCCGTGGTCGGACTGCGAAAGT
>CAZFKF010000252.1:0-6767 GCA_964518805.1 uncultured Planctomycetaceae bacterium
AGACGGCCAGGTCTTTGGCGTCTTGGCGGGCCAGGGCGAGGGCCTTGTCTCGCTTCTGGATGTCGCTTTCCAGACGCTCGATCTTCTGCGACCGCGCGTCGAGGGGGGCCTGCACGATGTTGCGCCACCCCCATTCGCCGCCGAAATACAGCAGCATGAGGCCGAGAACGCCAAGGAGGATCTTCTGCCGGTGTTGGTTCATGGCGTGCTGGCCTGCTCTTCGAGATACGAGTCTCGATCGCGCCCGGCCACCGACATCGATGATTCAAAAACCCACGCGTAGCCCTTGCCCTGGTCGCGTTCCTGGAGGCGCTTGCTGCGAATCTCGTGGTAGGAGTCGCGGTAATCCTGCTCCAGACGCACGAGGATCTGCGGGTCGCGGACCGTGCCGGCCAAATCGATTCCGCCGCCGCCCGAACGGTCGGTCGCCATGGTCATCCGCTGCACGACCAGGTCCCGGCCGGGGGGAAACCGCACCGACAGTTCCCGCAGTTCGTCGAGCCAGACGACTTCACCGGCCCGCCAGTCGCGGATCGCCTCGGCCAACTGCGTCGTTTCGGCAGTGAGTTTGAGCAGGTCATCGCGATCCCGCCGCTCGGCCGTCAGGTTCTCGATCTGCTCGTCGGCGTCGGCGATCTGGCTACAGGCATGGTACCCGACGCCGCCGATCGCCAGCACGACGGCGGAGACGAGGGCCCCGACCAGCCGCCGACGATCTGCCGGCGGGGGCGGGCGCTTGGGGTGCAGGAAGTCGACGGCATGCGAACTGTACGATTCGTCGACGATCATGCCCACCAATGCGGCGAATCGACCGGGAAATTCCGCCGGACCATCGTCCGGCACATCGGTGATCGCGAAGGGGTCGACAACGCTGATGGGCACTCCCAGGTCTTCGCCGATCGAATCGGTCAGCCGCTGGTGCTCTTCGGGACTCCCGAACAGGAAAACGCGTTCGAGAGGATTGGCGGCCAGCGGGCCCTGCTGCGCCACGAGCAGGGTGCGTTGGATCTCGGCCGCCAGACGCTGAGCGACCGCCTCGTCGTCCACACCGTCCGGCAAGCGAACGGTCCGCTGAAACACGACGCGCCCATCGACGATCACCAGGAGATCGGCCGCATTGCCCATCGGGCTGACCAACAGGCAGACGCGTTCGGTGGGCGAGACGCGGCGGGCGAACAACGAGGCGGCGGCCAGGGGGCGCAAGAGCAACCGGCCCGGCTTGATCCCGGCGCCGCTGCAAGCCGCCTCGATCGAGCCCTTCTGCGCCTTGGGAAGCACCGCCGCCATGACCTGGGTGGACTGAGGCGCGGAATCGTCCGCCCCTTCGTCGCCGGGCTCGCCGAGAACCACAAAATCGACGATCGCGTCGCCTTCGGTCGACTGCAACTCGCGCGAGACCTGCATCGTGACCAGTTCGGGCAGTTCGGCGGGCTTGGCCGGTGGGAGCGTGAGATTGACGATTTCGACGTTCGCCCGATCGACCCCCACCAGCACCGTCGCGCGTCCCGAGCGGCTGTCGCCCAGTGCGGCGCGCAGCGAACCGGCCACGTCGGGACGCGATTCGCCCCCTTCGACCCAGTCGACCATGGGCACGGATCGCGCCGAGAGAATGCGCAGCCGCCCCCCGCTCGCCGACGCGACCACGCATCGGGCTTCCTGTCGATCCCAGTCAATGGCGATGATTCGGGCCATGCGGGTTTGGGGGCAGCGGACAGAAACCAGGGATCCGAGGGCGGGGGTTGGAGTTTGGCGGTCAGAGGTCTGACGGTGCGAGGGACGCGGATTTCAATTCCCTGGACTCCGACCTCCGCCCCCTTCACCGGCTCCGTTCCGCGCCGAGGCTCTCCGGCGGGTAACCGCGGCCGAAGACGGTGAGGTCCTTATAGTATACTTGCCGGGCCGGGTGGATGGTAGCATCGATTACCGCTTCCGCTCGGGCCGACAGCCCCCCGTCGTTGAAGAAACCCACGATCTGTGCGCGGTGCACGTCTCCGCCCGTAGTCAGGTAGGGCAGAAGCGCTTTCATCCGCGCCAGGTCGACGAGCCCTTCGGTCAGGAGCCAGGTAGGCTGCCGGCGTGCCGGATCGTCTCCCGAGGCGTTCATCGTGCGCGAAGCCAAGACCCGCTCGACCAGCGCACTTTCCATGCCCGGTACGGCCCGCAGCACCGCTCGGGGCGCGAGGTTCACATTCACGCGGCCGACGATCACGGGCGTCGGCTCGGTCGTGGCCAGGTCGAGCAACTTGGGAAGGTAGTCGCGCATGGCCGAGGTTTCGCCGGCAAGCGGGCTGGCAAGGACCGTGGCCGACTTCTCGTCGCCGGTGGGCGACGGAATCAGCACCCTGACCCCGATCAGGTCCAGCGGCGACTCGATGCGGAACTTCGGCGGCTTGTTCGGGTCGATCGTGACCGACGCCCCCGATGTCTCGGCCTTGGCGCCTTGATACGGCCCGAACTGGCGATAGGCGAGAATAAAATCGACCCACTTGCGGTCGAAGACGGGCGTCAGGCGGCGCTGCAGTTCGCTCAGGTTGTCGTCGTTGAGAGGGATCCGCGGCCGGCCGTCGTAGCTCTCGTTGCGCTCGGCGCTGGCCACGGTCATCAGCGACGCCCAGGGCCGCTGCCCCGGCGACGAAGCGCCGCTTTGGCCATCCGCCGTGGCCCTTCGCTCCCACGGTTCGACCTGGTGATTGAAGTTGGCGTCGGCCCCAAACAGCAGGTTCCGCGTGACGCCGCGAACGAGGAGCAGCTCTTCAAGACACTGGGGCACGCCGTTGCGGGGCGCGTAGGGTGCGCCGACGCCCTCGTAGTGGTCGGCCTCGGCGCCGAACTGCCGGGGTGCGGTGTCGCCGTCGATCCAGTCGAGGATGCTGTCCGCGACGGCCTCGGTCATGCCCGGCAGACTCATCAGCGCCCGGCGGCCGGCGCCCGACTCTCGCTCGTCCCAGCGAACCAGAACGCCGAGGTTCAATCGGGCCGACTCGTTCTCCGTGCCGAACCGCAGGCCGGTCGCCTCGCCGTCCTGGAGCTTAGGAGCGACGACGCTGAAACGGGTGCGATGCTGCGCCGTTCGGTCGGCGACCACGTCCACGGCCTTGAACGTGCCCGAGTTGTCCGCGACTCCCCCCGCTTCCTTCTGCTCGCGCTGCGACAGTTCGAGGAACGCCTTGAGCGACTCGACGCCCGAACCCACAGCCGCCTCCAGCCGAAGGCGGTCGGCCTCCAGGTGCACGGCCTTCCGCTGGCTGTGCATCGTGGTCACGAAACTCAAGCCGGCCAGGCTGAGCATCACCACCACCACCACGACCACGATAAGAACGGCGCCGGGGCGGGTGGGCGGAGCGATGGAGGAGGGCCGAGGGAGCGGCGAATACTGAACGCTGAATACTGAATGACGAATTCGGGCACTTGGACGTGAGGAACAAGTCTGCGGTCGGTTGGAATTCAAGGCTGTTTCCGGAGCCCGTGAGACTGGTTTCCAACTAGTCCCATCATCAAGCCCATTCTCGGACAATACGGAATGCCTCTCATTCTGCCCACCGCCTTCGTTCCTTCTCATTGCCCGCTCCTCATCCATTGGTCCGAGAGATCGGACTTGACCGATCCCCGAGGTGCGCCGGTGGGTGGCGGAGACGGAGCAGCGGGCATGGGCCGCTCGCGCACCACGGCCACGGCGCGGGGGGGGCTGCCGGACGGCGACGAAGCCTCGCTGCGCCGCGCCAGCGATGTCGACGGAAGGTGGACGAGCATCCGGTAGCTATCGCCGGCGACCTCTGCCGGGCGGTCGGACGCCCCGGACGAGGCATCGCCCGTGCGAGGCCTCTCATCCTTTTCCGCCGCTTTGCCGGCGCGCACTTGGAGGACGATCTCGACCGCCATGGGGAGCGACTTGCGGGCCAGGCTGTTCCATTCGTTGGCGAAGCCCTGGCCGTCGAAGTAGCGGAACTTGACGCCCACGACTTCCGGGACGACGAGGATCGAAGGGTCGTCAGGGTCGATATCGAAGCGGTCGCTCGGCGGGGAACTGGACGACGAGGTCGCACCGCGGGAGAAGCGGAATTTCGTGCGCAGGCGACCGATTCCCCGCGAGCTGCTCCTGCCCGTCGGCCCTTGAGAAGCCGGAGTTTCCCAGTCCAACTCGCGCCGCACCAGGCCCGACCATGAGGGCTTCGGCTGCCCAGTGCTGCGTGAACCGGCCCCGGGGCGGTCCGGATCGGTGAACCGCCACTGGATGGTGCGCAGCTCGGACACGCGGGGCGCACGTGCCCGGCGAGAGGCGTCGCCCGATTCGCTCGAGGGCCCCGCGATCGCCTCCAGCGGCGGCACCTGAAGCACATCGACCTGGAGCGATTGCGCGGAGCCAAGCAGCCCGAACCGACGCACCGGGGCTATGCCGCCGGTTGGCGAAGCCGCATTGTCGGCGATTCCGCTGGACAGGTCTTCGGCGAGCTGATCCAAGAGCGACCGCACGAGTTCCGCCTGCTCGGTGCGGGTCTCGCCCAGGGTGAACAAGCGCTCGTAGGTTCTCAACAGGCTCCAAAGCGCGGCCATGAGGATCGCACCGAACAGCGACGCCAGCAGCAACTCCAGAATCGTGAACCCGCCACGAGCGCCTTGGGAGTGCGGCGACGTCTGAAGATCGGCCCATGAACGGCTTTCGATATTGTGTGGCATGCTCTCACGACGCGAAGCGTCGGGTGAGCATGGAAGCCGCCGTGACGCCTTCCATGCCGACCCTCGGCTGCGCCGAGTGACGGCATGCCACCCAAGCCGAAATCGAAAGCGGCGATGAATCGCCGTACTCCAAAGCTGGTTCATCGGCCTCGCCTCCCGCGAAAACCGGGGGAAATCCGCATTTCTCGCGAACCTGCGCTTGGCCCCCCTGGGGTCCATTTCGGATCGCGAATCCAGCGTACCAGCGAGAACTCCATGGGGCGGCCGGCGGAATCGTCATCCTGTTTCACGGTGACGCGCAGGGCCACCACGCCACGCTGCCGGACCGAATCGACGTCGACCGAACAGACCCAACCCGGCGCGTCTTCGACCGGCTCGTCGTGGACGGGCGAGGCCGGGGCCAGCCCGGCGAGAATCTCATTGACCTTGCTCTGGCAGATCCGCTCGGCGGTCCCGCCGTCCTGGGCCACGGTGGCGTGGATGCGTCCGATGTTGGCCAATTCCGAAAGCACCGCCAAGCAGCCCACGAGGATTGCGCTGGCCAGCATCACTTCCAGAAGCGAAAACCCCTCACGGCGCGGCGCTGTCATCGGCGGTCCTCCGTGTGTGGGGTGCGTTTCCAACGCGTCCCACTGGGGGGGGCTCGCGGCCGCTGCCCGATCCGGAGGACGGATGGGAAACGCGTCCCGCGAGTGGATCTTCGATCCGCTCCAATGGACCGATTTGGGCGGTACCGGTCAGCCCGCGCAGGGCGACTTCCACCTGGTAGCCGCTGGAACTGACGAGCCGAACCCTCGCATTGGTGCTGCGTCCGCTGGGAAAGAAGACGATCGGAGTGGCCCAGTCCGCGTCATCGGTGCGCCCGGTCGACGCTGGCGGCGCCTGGGCGTTCTGGGACGGGGCGGCCTTCAAATCCGCAAACCACAGCCCGCGGGGCAGACGATCCTCGACCGGCTCGCTCGTGCGAGACCGCCTGGCGCCCGAGCTGCGCGGCGCCTTCTCGCTCTCATTCCCCGGCATCGTCAGGGGAGAGGCCCGGAATCGGGCGGCGCCGGGTTGATAGCGCACCGCCTGGGCGACACCGGATTCGATCGCCTCAAGCCTCGCCCGCGCCAGGGCGCTACGGACCTGTTTGGCGCCTGCTCGGAGTTCTCCCTTCCCCATCATGCTGCGCACAGACGGCCACGTCAGGCCAGTCAACACGGCGAGCACGGCCAGGACGATGAGCATCTCGACCAGCGTGTAGGCGCATCGCAATGGAGTGGAACGGGCGGCGCGGCCCATGAACAATACTCCGGTTGATCGCAACACACGGGAAAGCCCAGGAGTTGTCGCCCCTGGGCTTCTTCACGTCGTCATCGCGTTCCCCCGATTCGGCGGGGCACGCTACAGCGGACTGCTAGACTTCTTCTCGGTCGAGCGAGGCGTTGTGCTGCGATCGGGCGTGGATCGCTTGGGCACTGGGCTCTCGCGGCGAGTCTCCATGCGCGATTCGGTACGCGGCGCCTTCCGGCCCTCGGACGGTTTCTCCGCCCCGGCGTCTCCTTCACCGCCCCGCCCCGAGGAGCCGCTGCCCCAACTGCAGATGTCGTCGGACGTGCCGTCTTCGCCGTCGGGGCCGGACGACCAGATGTCGGGCGTGTCGCCGCTGCCTTTCTCCGGCGGGTACTTGTACTGATACTCGTGGCCCCAGGGATCCTTTCCGATTTCCCCGTTCACGTACGGGCCTTCCCAGGAAGCGTTGTCGGCCAGATCGGACGGCTTGGACACGAGCGCGTCGAGCCCCTGCTCCGAGGCGGGATACTTCTTGCAGTCGAGGAAGTAGCGTTCCAGGGCCGCTTTGTACATCCCGATCTGGGTCTTGGCGGCGTTGATGTCGGCTTTCTTCTGCGAGCCGATGATCCGCGGCACAACCATCGAGACCAAGAGGACCAGGATGGCCAGCACCACGAGCATCTCCACCAGCGTGAAGCCGCCTCGTTGGCGTCGGATGTGGGTCGATTTCATTGGCTTCCTCCCTTGCTTGTTTCCCTCACCTCCTGCCCACTTCCCGAAAACCGGGCGCGGGGAGTTGCGCGAGGGTCCCTGACTCA
>CAZFKF010000253.1:0-6765 GCA_964518805.1 uncultured Planctomycetaceae bacterium
CAATCAGCACATCGTATTCTCCGTTAATAAAATCGAGCATCACCTGCTCCAATTCGTGCTCGGGCATCTGGCCGTGAGCCGTCGCCCAGCGGGCTTCGGGCACGATCTTCCGCAGTTGATCGGCCAGCGCCGCCAAGTCGCTTACGCGATTGTGGATGAAGAAGGCCTGCCCGTCGCGGTACAACTCGCGGAGCACGGCGCGGCGAATCAAGTCGGCGTCGAAGCGGGTAACGCGCGTCTCGACGGCCAGCCGTTCTTCCGGCGGCGTTTCCAGATTGGAGATGTCGCGGATGCCCAACAAGCTCATGTGCAAGGTGCGCGGGATCGGGGTGGCCGTCATCGTCAACACATCGACGATCTGGCGCAGGGCCTTGAGCCGCTCCTTGATCTCGACGCCGAACCGCTGCTCCTCGTCGATCACCACCAGGCCAAGATTCTGGAAGCGGACGTCGGCCTGGGCCAGCCGGTGCGTGCCGATCACGATGTCGATCGTGCCCGCGGCCAATCGCTCGATAATCCCCGCCTGCTCTCTGCGCGTCGCGAAGCGGGAAAGCGTGGCGATCTCGAAGGGAAACTCGGCCATGCGATCGGAGAACGTGCGCGAGTGCTGCTCGGCCAGCACGGTGGTCGGCACGAGCACGGCCACCTGGTAGCCGGCGTCGATCGCCTTGAACGCGGCGCGCATGGCCACCTCGGTCTTGCCGAATCCCACGTCGCCGCAGAGCAGCCGGTCCATGGGCCGCGGCTGGGTCATGTCGTGCTTGATCGAGTCGAGCGTGGCCAACTGGTCGTCGGTCTCCTGGTAGGGGAACGAGGCGTCGAATTCGCGCTGCCATTCGGTGTCGGGCGGGAAACCAATCCCGGGGCGCGAGGCCCGGGCCGCTTGCAGGTCGAGCATGTCGGACGCCAGGTCCGTCACGGCCTCCTCGACCATCCGCTTCTGGCGGCCCCACAGGCGTCCGCCGAGCTTGGCCAACTGCGGCCGCGCCCGCGTCCCGCCCACGTACTTCTGCACCAGGTAGATCTTCGAACTGGGCACGTAGAGCTTCACCTCGTCCTGGAACTCCAGCACGAGGTGCTCTTCGACCTGCTGCTCCTTCTTGAGGAGCGTCATGCCGCGATAGCGGGCAATGCCGTGGCCCACGTGGACCACCATCGAGCCCTCGCGAAGCTCGGAGAACGAATCGATGGGCTTGCTCAGGCGGCGCGGGGCGGCGCGCCGCAGATCGGTCCGCTGAAACAACTCGCTGCTGGAGATCAGGACGATCTGCTCGGGTACGAGGCGGAAACCGTGGGCCAACCGGCCGACGGGAAGGTGCAGCCGGCCGTCGCGGGCCACCTGGGTGCTGCTGAACAGTTCCGAGAGCCGACGCACTTCGGCGTCGGTCTGGCAGACGACGAACACGTCCTGCCCGCCGCCGGCCGCGTCCAGCTCGTCGCGGACCTTGCCGATGTCGCCGCTGAAGCGCTCGACCGACTCGATCCTCAGCCGGCAGGCCGTGCCCAGCGAGCCGGTCGCCACGGCCGACGCCGTGACCGTGGCGAACCGCGCGGTCTCTTGCATGACGGCCGCGAACCGGTGCAGGTCGGCGGCCCGTTCCGAGCGCTCGACATAGCGGCGGGCCTGCTCGTCAAGCTCTTCGGGCTCGATCAGGTAGAACCAGCTCGTGGGCGGCAGATAGCTTGCCAGGTGCCCGCGGCTGACCAGGGTCCGGTCCACCAGGCTCAAATCGATCGTGTCGAGCTGTTCGAGGCTTCGCTGGCTGGAGGTCTCGAAGCGGCGGATCGACTCGACCGTGTCGCCGAAGAACTCGATCCGCACCGGATCGTGCCAGTCGATGGCGAACAGATCGAGGATTCCTCCGCGCAGGGCCATCTCGCCGGGGAACTCGATGGCCGTGGTGCTGTGGAACCCGTTCTCGGCGAGCCAGCGCGTCAGTTCGCCCAGATCGACCTCGTCGCCGACGCGAAGCGTGCGCGTGTTGCGGGCAAGAAAGTCGCGATCTGGCACCGGTTGGAGCAGGGCCTGGATGCTGGTCACTAACAGTTTGGGACCAGCGCTCGGCGAGGGGCTACCGACCCCGCCGGTCTGCGACCGAAGGTCTCCCTCTGGGTCTGTGCCCTGGAGCAACTTCAGGACTCGCGTTCGGTCGCCGGAGATGCTCTCCTGGGCGTTGTCCTCGCCGGGCAGGGTTTCCCACGCGGGGAAGACTTCCGACGGCAGGCGGGTGAACAGGCGAAGGTCGTCGGTCACCTCGTCCACGTTGTCGACGTGGGGACAGACGATCACCAGCGGTCCGGGTGCATGCTCGGCCAGCGCGGCCGCAGCCAGCGCGCACGCCGATCCCCAGGCTCCGTCGAGCGCCGCCCCCTGGCCCGCCGCCAGGCTTGCCACGACCTCGCCGAAGCCCTCATGCTGCTGCAAACGCCCGGGCAACTCCAGGAGTTGCTCGGACGGATTGGTCACCGTCTCCGTAGGTGCCATGGCGTAGATCGTCATTCTATGCCACACCGCCAAGCCGAGAAAGATGAACTCCAGCGCAATCGCGACCCTCAATCATCCTCCGGGGCTGCGTCGATCCTATCGTGCGGCCGATTGTGCGATCGTCCGGGAATGCCTTAGAATTAGGGCATAGGCTCTGGGAGTTCGCGACGGATCGGCCGGACCCACCCTGGAGTCGTCGGAGTTCCACGAAGTCCCGCTTCATGACCATCGAACTGGCTTTCACGCCCTCGGGCCGCATTACAGCGGTCGAATTTGGCGGAGACTCATTGGAGGGGCCATCCGAAGCTGGCGCGGACGCTCGGATCAAGCGGGTGGCGAACGCCTTTGCGTCGAGCCAGGCCGAAGGGCTGTGCAAGTTGGCCACCGACGCGCCGGCCTCCACATTGCCCCCGTCGCTGGCGTACTGGCGGGGTTTTGCCGCCCGGTACCTGACCGAACTCTGCCATACGCCGGAGACGATCGACGGCCCGTTGGAGCCGATTCCGCCGCCGCCTTCGTCGGAACTGGCCGCCCTGGTGCTGTGCGTCCCGCCGATGCGGGGGGCGGAGTATCTCACCGAGAGCGCATTGGCAGGCGTTTGGAGCGATCTGGACGATTGGGTGCGCGACCGGGTGGCGGCGTTTGGCCGCGGGATTTCGGGGTTCTTGAAAGAGCACGCCCCACTTTGGCACCAAGTTGGGCGGGTCTGCTTCCATCTGGCCGAAAACCGCCGCGACCCGGACTATCCGTTCGCGTTCCTCGCCACCTATGCCCCCAGTCTTAGTGGCGGGTCGCGCGTTCAGTATCAGCCCCTGAGTAAGGCATTGCAGCAATATGCCGGGGCCAAGGACAAGAAGGCCCTGGTCAGACTGCTTTCGCCGGTCCACCTGGCCTCGCAGAAGAGCGCGTTGGCCAAGCGCCTGGTCGAGTCGGGCGACATCTATCAACCGCTGGCCTGGACGCCGCGCGACGCGTACCGGTTTCTCAAAGACGTCCCGGTCTTCGAGGAGAGCGGCGTCCTGGTGCGCCTGCCCGACTGGTGGAAGAAACGCCCCCGCCCGCGCGTGGCGGTCAAGATCGGCGACCGGCGGCAGAAGCGGTTCGACGTCCAGGCGATGCTCGATTTCAAGGTCCAATTGGCCCTGGGCGATCAGGAGTTGTCGCCGTCGGAATGGAACGAATTGTTGGCCGCCGAGGAAGGGCTCGTGCTGTTGCGCGGCCAGTGGGTCGAAGTCGACCGGCAGAAGCTGACCGAGGCCCTGGAGCATTGGCGCAAGCTGGAGGCCGCGAGCGAGGACGGCGTGTCGTTCGTCGAAGGGATGCGTCTGCTGGCCGGCGCGCCGCGGGACCTAGGCGATGAGCGCGAGGCCGGCGCTGCCGACCGCGAATGGTCGCACGTGCGCGCCGGCGAGTGGCTGGGCCAACTGCTGTCCAATTTGCGCAGTCCCGAGACCCTCCAGCAGGCCCAACCCGGCGACGACCTGAAGGCCACGCTTCGCGCGTATCAGGAGACGGGCGTCAACTGGCTGTGGTTCCTTTCGAGCCTGGGGCTGGGGGCCTGCCTGGCCGACGACATGGGCCTGGGCAAGACGATCCAGGTGCTCGGCCTGCTGACGGCGGTCCGCAAAGAGGGCACGAAGAAGCCGTCGCTTCTGGTACTGCCCGCATCGCTCGTGGCCAATTGGAAATCGGAGATCGCCCGATTCACTCCCGCGCTTCGCGCCCGGTTCGTTCATCCCTCGGAGACGCCCAAGGAATCGCTGGACCGGATGGCCGCAGACCCGGGCACGGCCCTTGCCGATACGGACGTCGTCCTGACCACCTACGGGATGCTCGCGCGCCAGCCGTGGCTTATGGACGTCGAGTGGCGACTGGCCGTGTTGGACGAGGCCCAGGCCATCAAGAACCCCGCGGCCCGGCAGACCAAGACCGTCAAGCGGCTCAAGGCCGACGCCCGGATCGCGCTCACCGGCACGCCGGTCGAAAACCGGCTTTCGGACCTTTGGTCGCTGTTCGATTTCCTCTGCCCCGGCCTGTTGGGCTCGCAGGAGAAGTTCAAGAAGTTCGTCAAGGCCCTGGAGTCGCGCGAAGAAAACCGCTATGCCCCGCTTCGCAGCCTGGTGCAGCCGTACATCCTGCGGCGGCTGAAGACCGACAAGCGGGTCATCGACGACTTGCCCGACAAGACCGAAGTCCGGGCCTTCTGCGGGCTGGGCAAGCGCCAGGCCGCACTCTACGCCAAGTTGGTCGACGAATTGGCCAAGTCGCTCGAAGGGCTCGATGGCATCCAGCGCCGCGGGCTGGTGCTGGCCTACCTGATGCGATTCAAGCAGTTGTGCAACCATCCCAGCCAGTTGACGGGCGACGGCCAGTTCGCGCCCGACGAAAGCGGCAAGTTCGCCCGCCTCGCCGAGATCTGCGAGGAAATCGCCTCGCGCCAGGAAAAGACGCTCGTCTTCACCCAATTCCGCGAGATGGCCGAACCGCTTTCGAGCTATCTGGCGGGGGTCTTCGGGCGCGCGGGCCTGGTGCTGCACGGCGGGACGGCCGTGGGCAAGCGCAAGCACCTGGTCGACCAGTTCCAGCGCGACGACGGCCCTCCGTACTTCGTGCTCTCGCTCAAGGCCGGCGGCACGGGCCTGAACCTCACCGCCGCCTCGCACGTGATCCACTTCGACCGCTGGTGGAACCCGGCCGTCGAGAACCAGGCCACCGACCGCGCCTTCCGCATCGGCCAGAAGCGCAACGTGCTCGTGCACAAACTGGTGTGCCGGGGGACGGTCGAGGAGCGGATCGACGCCCTGATCCAAGAAAAAACCCAACTGGCCGCCGACCTGCTCGAAGGCGGCGCCGAAAAACTGCTCACCGAAATGAGCGACGACCAACTGATCCGGTTCGTAGCGCTGGATCTTGACAAGGCGTGCGAATAGGCGGCCAAATAGAAGCTGAGGAAATCGTGATAACCGGCCCACGGCACACGGAAAAACTATCCGGAACGTCCGTGCTGCATGTCCCCTCTCCCTTTGGGAGAGGGTTAGGGTGAGGGCGTTTTGTGCAAGAGACTTCAGAAATCGGCGTCTTCGCTGCGTATGCCCTCACTCCCTGCCCCTCTCCCGAAGGGAGAGGGGAGATTTCGCGGATAGCCTCTGGAAGCCACGATGGCGAGGTGTCTGGATGATCAATTCTCTGCGACTTCAGGGATTCAAGAGCTTTCGCGACGCCACCCTGACGCTCGGCCCGCTGACCGTGATCGTGGGAACAAACGCCTCGGGCAAGAGCAATCTTCGCGACGCGTTCCGGTTCCTACACGGAATTGCACGGTACTACTCGCTGTCCGACATTGTCGGCGAGAAGTAGGAGGAGGGTGCACTTCAGTGGAAGGGGATTCGCGGCGGTTACAGAGAGATCGCGTCGTTTGGAGAGACGTCCTTCTCGTTGGAGTCTGTCTTCCCGTGGTGTGGAACCAACCAGTCTGTCGCTGAGAGGTTTCGTCATCGAATCGTGGTAGAAGTAACGCGAAAGCACCGCCCTCTACGAGTAATCGCGGAATCGTTCTACTGCGACGACAAGATGATATACGATTCACACCCGGGAAATGACCCGCCAACTCAAGAGGGACCAGAATACTTGATGGTTCGGCTGGGGAAGATGAAAGCCCACGGGGGACGCAGATCGAAAATGCGTTTCCTTTCCGACCAGCCAGCTCTCACACAGTACACGTCAACGAAGATAGGCGATTCGACGTCGAAGCTCTTCGCCTGGACCGTATTGGATGACATGCGTTCGATGCGATTTCTGGATCTCTCCCCGGCGGCAATGAGACTGCCCTCTGTTCCCGGTCAGTCCTTGGGCGATCGCGGTGAGAATATGTCGAGCGTTCTTCAGGCAATCTGTGAGGACGAGATCCGGAAGCGCGCCATGATCGAGTGGCTGCGGCAACTGACTCCGCTCGATGTCGTCGACTTCTTCTTTTTCGAGGATCTGACGGGAGAAGTGCTCGTCTCTTTGGTCGAAAAGAATGGACAGAAGACGTCAGCCTATAGCGCCTCCGACGGTACGCTACGATTCCTGGCGATTATGGCCGCCCTGATGGGGCCAGACGCTGCGCAGTTCTACTTCCTCGAAGAAATCGACAATGGCATCCATCCCACGCGACTGAGCTTGCTACTGCAATTGATCGAGCAGCAGGCCAAGCAAAGCAAGGTACAGGTTGTCACCACGACGCATTCGCCGCAACTCTTGGCGATGCTCAGCCCCGAGGCCCGCGAACACGCCTACTT
>CAZFKF010000254.1:0-6738 GCA_964518805.1 uncultured Planctomycetaceae bacterium
CTCCCCCTGAATCCGTTCCAAAGCTGCTTAGACCTGGGCTACGGCGGTCAATCGCCGTCGGGCTGCCTCCAGACGCGGCCGTTCGCGTTCGGCGGACGGATCGCCGGCAAAGAGCTCCTCGTTCCACGCCTTCAGAATCGCACGGTCAGATTCTTCGCCGATCTCGGGCGGCACGGCCCGGTACGCCTTCCAGGCATCCCTGCGGCAGACGTGGTGGTAGGCCTTCTGGATCAGCGGCTTGAGATCCTCGGGGGCGTCGCGGAACTGCCCACGCCGATTGAGCAGTTCGACGGCTTCCCTCCACTTCCTCGCCTGCAATAAGGCTTCGATTCGCTTGAAACTCGGATGGGCCGATTCGGCGAGCGAGGGGAGGCGGTCAAGCGGCATACGTGGCATCTGCTGGACCAACTGCTCCACCAGGTCGCGCACATCCGGATCCGGGGAATGCATCAATTCGCCGACCAAGAGGCTCGCCTCGGGCGTGGCGATGTCGTCGTTGCGGAACAGGAGCTTGTCGTATTGGGGCTCCTCGACGTACTTCATCCATAGCCCGGGGTCCGCGGCCAGGGCCTTCAGGGCCACGTAGATCGCCATTGCCGAAAAACGGTCTAACGTCGGCGAGAGAAGCGTATTCTCATTACGATCGGGGTGCTGGTATGGCTTGACGCCCACCTCCAGATTTCGCCGCCCGACCAACGCCGGCACGCACATTCCGTCGTAATCCACCAACTTCAACTCATGGCCCGCCGTGACCATGACGTTGGCGTGCTGGAGATCGCCATGAGTGATGCCGGCTTCTTCCAACTCGGCGACGACGTCGATCCAGCGGGCAGCCGCTGCGGTGAGGGCCTCGCGGTGTCCGTCGCGGCAGCGGGCCCCCACCCACTTGTACAGCGTCTCACCCTGGACCCAGTCCATGAGGATCAACGGAAACCAGCCCGCATGGCCCGCGGCCCGCACGCTCTCGTCGCGGTACTCGAAATCGACCAGGCACGTCACGCGCCGCGCGCGGAGGTACGCGCTGATGGCGTCGTAGCGCTCACGCCGCTCGGGCGAGGCGGTGGTGAAGACTCGCACTGCCATGGGCGGTCCGCTGTGCGGTGGAATGCCCTTGTACACCACCGCGAATGCCCCCGTCCACGGACGCGGCTGCCCAAACCGGTCGCGCTCGATGTGATACCGCTTCAGGCCGGGATCGCGGAACGCAAGCTCCGGTCGCTGCAACATCGCGCTGAATTGGGATGCCAAAGGCCAGTGCATCGATGTCCCAGTTTCATTCAGTTCACTGCAACACCGGATACCCATTCATCTGCAGCAGCCACGCCAGCGGCTCCAACAAGCCAAAGGGAGCGATCGTCCGCAGGCTCAGGTCGGACTCGCCGCGGCCATCCAGGCCCACGGGAGTCAGGGGGAAGAACATCACGCGGCCGCCGAACAGGTCGTCCACCGCGCGTTCGATCTGCCAGCCCGGCCAAATCGTGTCGCGAAGCCCCGCCACGACGCGCGACCGGGCCTCGATCACGTCAAGCGTCATGCCTTCGCCGCTGGGGTCGATTTTGGCCAGGTCTTCGTAGAACCGCGCCACGGCGTCTCCGCCGTCCGGAAGGGCGTACGACTGCCTCGCCAGCAAGTCGATCTTCGATACGCACAGGGCCAGCGGCAATCGCAGCGACTTGCTCTCTTCCAGCCCTTTGAGCAACCGCAAGTCCTCGCGGAATTCGGCCAGCGCCTTGGCCTGCGGCTCGGCCGGCAGCGTCGGATCGAGAAAGAAGAAATATCCGTCCGCCTCCATCGCCCGGCGACGGCGGTAGTCGTCGGCCCCCAGCGTCGCCGTCACCTCGCCCGAATAGTCGAAGATGTTGACCAGCAGGTTCGAAGAGCCCCAGCGGTCGTGGTCGGAGAAGTTGAACATCAGCGGATGAGGGATTCTAGCCCCTTGGGTGCCCGTCGTGCCCAGGCGGCTAATGAGAATCTGCTCCACAATCCGATCGAAGTCCTCGCCGCTTGCCGACTCGACGGGCCGCACCCGCTCGAATCGCACCGACGCCGGGTAATTCCCGCGATTGAGTTGCCAATAGACCATGGCCAGCCAATGGGTCTTGCCTGCGCGGGGGACGCCCAAGGTAGGGAAACACAGTTTGGGCATGGGACGGTACGCGTCGCGAATCGCGTAGTCGCAGTGAATGCCCTTGGCCGAGTCCAACACGTTCGTGCAGCGCACGATCGTTGGCCCCTGCTTGGCGTTCCCGTTCTGAGAGGCCGCTCCCGGCGGGATCGTTCCCAAGCACAACGGACACGTGCTGGCGGTCGCCGCCTGCCGACGTCTCGTGCTGCGGCGCAACAGCCACCCGCCCGCCGTCGCGAGGCCCAGCACGGCAATGCCGATCCCGGCGCGCACCACACCCCGCTGCCATCGATGCTCCGCCGAGGCGTCGATGGCGGCCTGGAGATCCTCTTGAACCCGGGCCAGTTCGGAGAGATCGGCCTGGACGGGGCCGGTCAGACCATCCAAGACAGCCAGGCCGACTCCCACCTCCAGCGCGCGGTCCCCGAGATCCGCGGCACTCTTCGCCAACCCGGGCACAGCCGCAGCCAGGCTGCGTTGAGAGGCTTCCCGAAGTCCCGCTTGGGCCGTTGTCGCCACGCGAACCTCCGCAGAGAACCGATCGACCTCGGACTCCAACTGCGCCGCTTCTTCCGCCATCCTTTCGCGGATCGCATCGAAACCGCTTTCGGCCAGAGATTTCCGCTGATCAGCCTGCCGGTCAGCCACTCCCAGGGCGGCCACCGCGCCGGCGAGCAGCACGAAGCCCGCAGCCCAAAGCCCTCGGGCACCGATGCGCCCCCTTCGGCCGCTCCACCTCCGCCGCAATCCATGGCGATGGGCATGCAGCGAAATGCCCGCCAGTCCCGCCAGCGCGGCGAGGACCGCGGCCCAGAACCAACGATCGTCGAGACATAGCAACGATGCCGCACTCGTGTCGTCCGCGTCGCGAATTCGGCCCAAGAGCGATCGACGCTCGCACACGGCGGTCCTTACCGTCTTCCAGGCCGTCGTCGCAGTGCGAACCTGTTCGTCGATGTCCTGCGCGGCCCGACGCAAGTCCCGCTCGACGGGTTGAACGCTACCGGTTAGCATGGCCGCTACCGCTTGCCGCACTTCTGGGACCGCTGTTGCGAGCCTAACTGAGAGCCCTGTCTCGGTCCCCGGCGATCGAGCGAGACGCGAGTTCTGATCGGCAAGAAGCCTGCCGTGGGCCTCCGCGCGCAAACGCTCGACGTAACGGTCCACGTAGTTGGCTGCGACCGAACCGGCGTCCGGAGGCGGGGTGCCCTGGGCCGCAAGCATCTGGACGCTGCCAAGGAAGGCGGTGACGGCGAACATCCGCAGGGTACCCTTGCCCGCACACTTTGATCGCACTGGCCGCCGCGAGCCCTCGGCCGGGCCGACGACCGAGCACCTGTCTGGATGCCGGACTCGCCGAGTGTGGCCGCAGTCTGTGCCCTGATCGTCGCTCACGGCAACCCCCAACGGGCCCTGCTCCGTTCTTGGCGGAAGGAACTAGCCTTCCAGGAAGACTCAATGGCGTGCCGGCCATACGATCCACCGCGCCGGCACCAAACAGCACCAGCACCGCGCGCTGTGAACCGCCGGCCGTACCCGCCGACCCCTGTCTGCTGCCTTCATTACAGACTACACGCGAATAAAAACGAAGTCAAATGCCTTCGCTGTAAGAAGTTAGGATCGGCGAAGAGGTGCCCGCCGCACTCGTGCGCGGCAGCCAGAGCCGTATGTCCATTCGGATGTGAAACGCTCGCGGCGACCGCCGCTCGAAAGGCCACATTGGCAGGCTCGCTCTCTCTCGATCCGTTGCAGCGCATGGGTCGCATCCGCAATCAACCCGGAGGAGGAGGCGGCGGACGCATCGGCCCGGACCCAGCCGTCCGTCCTGGCGATTCGGCGGCCAGCGTTGCGGGGTTTGCGGTGTCGGGGCGATCCCCTCCCATAGACACGGGCGGAGGTGACGGCGAGGCGCCGTCAGCGGTCCTGGAGCGCCATCCGAAGTCCACAGGCGGGGGCGGCGGCCGGCTGATTGGAGACCGCTTCCCAACCTCGCCGCTGGCGACCACCGCGGGTCCACTATGCGTCTCCCTTCGCCGGTGATTGAACCGCACAATATTGGTGCCCAACTTGATCAGGTCGTTGTCGCGCAGGGCTACTGGCCCATGGATTGGCTGCGAATTCACCAGCGTGCCGATCCGCGTCCCTTGATCCTCCAGCAGATACTGGCCGTTGGGCTGCCGCAGAATTCTCGCGTGTTCCGGGTCGAGTTCCGCGTCGGCGTGCCCCAGGAACGGCAGGGCCAAATGCTCAGCCCGACCGAGCATCGTCATGTCTTTGGAAAGGATGAGTTGCCGCCCCGGTCGGTAACCGTCGAGGACCGTCAGCCAGGCCTCCTTGAGCACCACATGCGCCAGTCCGATGAGCACTCCCACGCAGAGTCCCAGGACGACAAACGCTGCCGCCCGACCGGACATCTCCAGCCTGGCCCCGGCGATCCAACCGAACAACAATCCGCCCAAGAACCCGCCGATCGTGCCGCCGATGAGTCCGTTTCGGGTCTTGCGGCGCGAGCGTTCGTAGAGGCCTTCGGCTGCGCCGATACCCATGCCCATGATGAGCCAGCCGATGGCCCGGGGCGCATCGAGCCAATACAGCAACGTGCCAACGAAGCCACCCAGGCTGCCGCCCAATAACCCGCCAACCAGGCCCAACCTGGCGCGTTTGACCAACTGGCTCCATCGGGAGTTGGTCATGCCCGACACGACCCACAGCCCCACCCCCAGCACCCCGCCCAAGATCGCCGCCGTCAGTGTGTCGCGGACAATCCCCGGCAGCGACGCCCCCCACGCGCCTGTTCGGAAGAAGAGCCACTCCGCCATCAGCCACGCCACGAAAGCCGCCCAGCCTCCGGTCACCGCGCAGTAATAGACGAATCGATCGAGCGACATGAATCGGCCTCAGCTCCAATCCCATTACGGTAGACGGGTTTTCCATCCGAGGCAAGCGCCGGCGAAGACCAGCATGCTTCAGCCCGCCGAATCACCCGACGCCCGCTATCGGGTTGATAACCCCCCTTAAATCTGGTACGATAGGGACTTAGGGACAGCAAGTGCGTTCCAGCCGCTTGCTGCCCCATCGATCGAGCAATCAGGTAACACGCTGGATCGGAATCTCGCATTCTGGCGATCCGTCCATGGCTAGACGATTCGTCCGCGTCGATTTGTCCGATGCCGCAAGGGACTTCCGGCCCATTGCCCTGGAACCGGGACTCGCCGTCCTCGATCGGTCCAACGCCAATGGCCGGCTGCTGTTCAAGTGGCTCGGGGGGCTGGTGGCCGAACCCGAATGGGACCGCGACTCCGTCAACTTCTTCGTCCAGGACGACCAGGGCGGGCGTCTCGAAGACGTCGTCGGTCAGCCGGCCAGCGACGAGGATCTTCAAGGCTTGCTCAAGGAAGACTTCGCCCAATTGCGCGATCGCCTGGAGAAGGCCAAGGCCGATTCGCCCAGCGAGCGGGTCGTGCTCAAGAAGATCCGCGAGGACTTCGCCGCCCTGATCGATGATCCGAACCGTCTGGATCGCGACTGCTTCTTGTTTCGCTATCGCGACCAGCAGCACCGCTGGCGCCTGGTCTGGTGTCCCGGCTACCAGCGGCGCGAGTCGGAATCCGCTCCGGCGGTCATTTGCACCGATCCGGATTGCAGTCTGCTCTTCGTGCGCCGGCCGGGCGGAAGTGCCCGCTGCCCCGGCTGCCGGGCCTCGCTGCTGACGCAAGCCGCGCCTAAGGGCCGACGTGGGCGATTGGCCCTGTTGCTCCTGCTCCTTCTTGCCTTGCTGGCGGCCTTCTGGCTCATGCGCCGGCCTCGCCTGGAGGTCACCCCCGATCGACTCGAAATGGTCGCCGGTCAAACCGAGGGACTGCAAATCAAGACGAACTCGGATGCCCCGATCGACGTGGCGAGCTCCGACCCGTCGGTCGTGGAGATCGTGCCGGGCAATCGACTCTTGGGGCGCAGCGCGGGCCAGACCGAGGTCACCGTGCGTCAGGGCAAAGCCACCCGGCTGGTAAGCGTCGTTGTCGCGCCTGCGCCCGCGGCCGGGTCGGCGGCGTCGCCCCAGGAAATCTCCACCCCTGCCGCTGTCGCCGGATCGGCGGGGTCGCCGCCGGAGACGGCCAAGGCTGCCGTGACACCCCCGGCGCCAGCCGAACAACGCGGCAAGCCCTCTGAAGTGGCCATCCTCAGCGACCAGGGCAGTCCGGTCCGTTTTCCAGTCGGCGCCGAGTTCGACGACTTCCGCGTCGAGGCCCGCTATCCGGACGGCTTCACCCGCATCGTCACCAGGCACGCGGCCCTGCGAACGCCCGAAGATCCGGCATCCGCCTCCGTCAGTTTTTCGGGCGGGAAGATGCGCGGCGTTCGTCCGGGCAAGACGACTCTTCAGGCTGAATTTGCCGGAGTGGCTGCCAAGCAAGGGCTCGACGTCGAGGTGACTACGGCCGCCAACGTCGACGAGATTCGCCTCGCGCCGTCGCCGGCAAGCATCCTGCCCGGCGAGACCGTAACCCTGGAAGCCACCGGTTACCAGGGCGGCAAGTCGGTGGGCGTTCTCACCGGCCTGCCCGGCCTGAGTTGGAAGACGAGCGACAACGCCGTGGTCCGAGTCGATGGCC
>CAZFKF010000255.1:0-6711 GCA_964518805.1 uncultured Planctomycetaceae bacterium
CGCGGGCGACCGGCGGTTCCAGCATGAGCAGGTCCAACGCGATCAGCACGGACGAGTACGACCCGTTCGTCAGGAATAGCGCCGACGCAAGAAGGGGATCGTGAATCCCCGTGGATATGCGTTCGACATGCGGGTAACCGAACAAGGCCACGGGGCCTGTTGGACTGATGTCCACCGCCGCGGCGCCGGCCCTGAGGGTCATCGGACAGTCCTCCCCCGCCAGTTGCCGCCGATGGGGATATCGCGATTGTCGAAGTAGTTGTCGTCCACCTGGCACGGCATGCTCAATTCCAGGAGCAAGGCCGGCCCCATGCCGGTGAAGGCGTGCGATCTGCCCGGGGTTACGGGCAGCACGTCCCCCTCGCCCATTTCCCGCCTCGTGCCGTCGTACTCCATGGCCAAGCGTCCTTTGACGATGAAGAACGTCTCGTGCTTGACGCGATGGCTGTGCAGGGGACACGTCTGCCCGTCGAAGACGAACAAGTACTTTCCGCAGTAACCGGCCTGCAACTCGTTGGCGATCCAGTACTCGATCAACCCCACGCGGTCAAAATCGCCCAGGCCGAAGTCGAGCACCAGCGGTTCGACGGGCGGCATGACGACGTTCCACGCCGCGATCTGCCGCCGGAAATCGGCCAACGCCTGCTCGGCCCGCGGCCCCTTCATCGCGATGTCCAATGCGCGGTCGAGTTCTTCCACGGCGGCTCCTTTGGGTTTCGGGGTCCAGGGTGACCTCGTTCTACATTCAGTAGTCGCTATTCCCTATTCGCTATTCGCCAAGCACGTCTCTCCGGCAGCCTCCCTCCCCCAACAACCGAGGGCTTCTCATCATCCGCCGTAGCCAAGTTCCTTCTCCGTTTCTCCGATCGCCTCGTCGATGATGTCCATGCCGCGAAGCAGGGTGTCGTCGTCCATCACGATCGGCGGACTCATGCGGAGGATGTGGCCCGCCGGAATCCAGGCCAATCCCTTGCGAAACGCCTTCTGGTAGACCAACTGCCCGGCGGCGTCCAGCGGCTCCTTGGTGCCGCGGTCCTTGACCAACTCAATCCCCATCAGGCAACCCTTGCTGCGGACGTCGCCGACGATGGGATGCCGGGCCTTCATCTGTTCCATGCGTTTTTGGGCGAGGCGGCCTAAGTGTTCGGCGTGCTCCAGAAGGTTCTCTTCTTCGAGGACCTCGGTCGAAGCCAAGGCCGCCGCACAGGCCATGGGATTGCCACCGTAGCTGCTGGAGGCCGATATCTTCTCGAAACTCTCCCGGTACGGCTCGCGCACGGCCACGGCGGTGACGGGGAATCCGTTGCCGAACCCCTTGCCGATCGAGACCACGTCGGGCACCACTCCCCAGTGCTCCATACAGAGCCACTTGCCGGTGCGGCCCCAACTGGTGAGCACTTCGTCGGCCATGAGCAGGATGCGGCGCTCGTCGCAGAACTTGCGGAGTTTGGGGAAGAAATCGTCGGGCGGCATGATCGAGCCCCCCCAGCCTTGGATCGGCTCCAGCACGAACCCCGCGACGTCGCCCACGGTGGCCTTTTCGATGTAGTCGTCGTAGAAGGCGAGGTACTTGTCGGTATCGATCGTTCCGTCGCCCTTCGTCCACAGCGGGCGGTAGGCGTCGGGCCGGGGAACCATGTGCGAGCCCGGGGCCCGCACCCGACCGTACACCTGCGAGCGAATCTGCGCCAGCGAGACGGCCCCATACGTCTTGCCGTGGAAGTCGTTGTAGCAGGAGATCATCTCGTTGCGCCCGGTGGCGGCGCGGAGCACGCGGATCCCGGCTTCCACGGCCGCGGTGCCCGCGTCGTAGAACTGATACGCGGTCAAGTCGCCGGGCAGGACCTGGGCCAGCTTTTCCACCAGCGCGGTCTTGATTGGCGTGGTGAAGTCGTGGGCGTTCATGAGCCGGTTGGCGTACTTGGCCACGGCCTCGCTGACCTTGGGGTGGCAATGCCCTAGCGTCGTGACGTAAATGCCCGAGGAGAAGTCGATGTATCGGTTCCCGTCCACGTCGACCAGTACGCAACCCTGCCCGGACTCGAACGCCACGGGAAACAACTTCACCTGGGTGCTGAGCCCCTTGAAGTGCTTGGTGCACCGCCGGTGGTAGTCGTCCGACTTGGGGCCCGGCGCGGGCACGACGATCCGAGGACAGCACGCGAGATCGACTTTGCCCCACTCCAGGCTGGAGAAGGTGCTCCTCGCCATTTGCGACTCCATGTCTTGTGGTTCGGCCCCCAAGGGAAGGCAGGGGCTTCAACCACCAGCATAGCGAACGCGGAGGCTTTGGGGTAGCACACTAGGGGGCCAGCAGCGACTTCGCGCAACAGGACAGGCCCGCGTACTAGCCTCCGTCCGAGACGCGGGTCAATCCAAAGCAAGGTCGCATAGGACCATGCGATGGTCTGAATGCTCGGTCTTCCGGGCGTAGGCGACGAGGGGACGGAACTCCTCGCTGGTCCAGACTTGGTCAACTCTCAACACGGGCCAGAATCGATGCATCCGCGCCGCCAATTCAGGCCAACCGCGGACCCCGTCGATTCGCTATTCGTCGAGCGGCGGCGCTGGATCGCCCGACTCGCGGGTGATCATGAACATATAGGCCGCGACGTCGATGTCAAACGAGATTCCGTGGACGCTGCCGTCGACCATGAGGTGATTGACGATTCCGCCGCTGTGGTAGCTGTAGGGGCCGTATTGCTGAGGCCAAGGCCCCTCAGGCAAGTACCAGAAGTTCTGGTAATCTTGGCGGCCAATGAACGTGCGGAACTCGGGATGGTCCTTGACAATCTGGCTTTCATCCTTTTCGAACTTGCCGTTGAACGACGTGGGATGCCAGTAGCGGCCGTAGTTGTAGTCGTTGCGGAAGGTCACCTCGTCGGGCGGAATGTAGTTGGGAATCCGCGTCGGAAGCCCCACGACCGCCGCTTGCCACCCCAACGCCCAGCACGATTGAATCGGCTCGATGGTCTCGACGGCGAGAATCGTGTGCGCCGTCCCGTCTCCCTTGAAGTTCGTGAACGTGAGCTTCGATCCAGGATATCCGGCCCCGTCGGGATGCCGCCCGGGCCAGATCGGATTGGTCAACGTCGTATTGAACGAACCCCAATAGAGATCGGCGGCCCAGAGACTCTGGAGGTGGGTGGCGCCCATCATCTTGTAGTTGGTGAGGGCTTCGGGCATTTTGAAGCCGTCCCAGTTGTTCTCGATGACGGCCTGATCGCGCGGGAAACTCGGGCAGAGGAACTCCGAGAGCACGGTTCGGCGGGCCATGATCTGGTCCTGAACCACCTGCAAGTGCGGCTGGTTGAGATCCACGTTGAACACGAACGGGAAACCGTTGACCGTGTTCAACGTCTTCCAAAGCGTCTCCCGCTCCAGATCGGGGAGCAGATCGACGCACCAACTCCAGCCGTCCATGCTAATGATCTGCGAGGTGATGGGGTCGCGCATCACGTGCCCCGACGGCGGAAGCCGTTTCCGCTTGTCGTGGAAATTGTGGAAGGCAAGGCCGATCTGCCGCAGTTTGTTCGTGCAAGACGATCGCCGGGCCCTTTCACGGGCCGCCTGGACGGCGGGGAAAAGCAACGCAACAAGAATTCCAATGATCAGAATCACAACAAGAAGCTCGACGAGGGTAAAGCCCCGCCTGCGTTCGCGCGACACCATGGCTGACCTCCTCACGAGGGAATACAAGAAGTGCTTTATTACCCTGCAACTTCCTCGGATTGTATAACGCCCAACTTGGCTGTGTCAAACATATTCCGAACGGCTCCGGGCCTGCGTTTCGCTTCGTCTTGACGCGTTAGGGAAGTCTGCGGGACCGCCAAAGTCCCTGGCATGAAATGGCACCCAGGTAGTATATGGCATAACACTGTGGTGTTATGCGAAAAGGCTGCCCGTCGCGAGCTTCCACCAACGTCACGCGGCCATCTACACCGACCTCACGCGTACGACGAGTCTGACGATCGACTGGCCGGGTTGAACGACCAATCGAACGGGCGCGATTCTGGATGAGACGACGGCGGCATCGTTCGTCTCAACTTGCGTTCGCCCGGCAGCCGGCCACAATAGTCTTATGGCTACGCTTTCACCCGAAGCCCAACGCCGTTTTGCCATCGAACTGGTTCGCCGGCTCCGCGAGGCCGGGTTCCAGGCGTATTGGGCTGGCGGCTGTGTGCGCGACCGGTTGATGGGACGCATCCCCAAGGACTACGATGTGGCCACCGACGCCCGGCCCGAGCAAGTCCGCCGACTCTTTGGCTATCGGCGGACGATCGCCGTGGGGGCGGCGTTCGGCGTGATCGCCGTGATCGGGCCCAAGGAAGCGGGGCAGGTCGAGGTGGTCACGTTCCGGCACGACGACTCGTACAGCGACGGCCGGCACCCCGATCACGTGACGTTCAGTTCGCCGGCAGAAGATGCCGCCCGCCGCGACTTCACCATCAACGGCCTCTTCTACGATCCCCTGGACGAGCGCGTTCTCGACTTTGTCGGCGGACAGGAAGACCTGGCCCGGGGACAGATCCGGGCCATCGGCGATCCCCACCAGCGGTTTCAGGAGGACAAGCTGCGATTGCTGCGCGCGGTCCGATTCGCCGCGGTGTTTCAGTTCGACGTGGAGCCGAATACCTTGGAAGCGGTGGCCCGGATGGCGCCCCAAATCACCGTGGTCAGCGCCGAACGCATCGCCGCGGAAATGGAGCGCATGCTGGCCGACCGTCACCGGGGACGGGCCGTGCGTCTGCTGCTCCAGACGGGACTCGCGGCCGCCGTTCTGCCCGAAATCGTCGCCGACGACGAGGCCGGGCAAGCCCGCCAGGACGCCGCGCTGGCCGTTCTGGACCGGTTGGGAGATGCAAAATTTCCGCTAGCCCTGGCAACGCTTCTGCATCGCTCCGCCGATGCAGAAGGACTGGAGGCCATCTGTCGAAGGTGGCGTTTGTCGAATCATCAGACGAACCGTGCGACGTGGCTGGTCGAGCACCAGGCCGCTCTCCGAGAGGCGCGAGCGATGCCCTGGTCGAAGTTGCAGCCTTTGCTGATCTCCGAAGGCATCGCCGACCTGCTCGTCATGGAGGAGGCCATGGCGCTGGCCGACTCCCGGCCCATCGATCACGTCGCATGGTGTCGATCGCTTGTCACCCAGCCGCCGGAGACGCTCAATCCGCCGCCGCTGGTGACCGGCGACGACCTGCTTCGCCACGGAATCCGACCGGGGCCGCATTTTCGCTTCATTCTTCAGCGGTTGCGCGATGCGCAACTCGACGCGGAAATTCAAACGAAAATCGAATCGCTCGAATTGGCCGACCGACTTTGGAAGACAGCCCCATGGACAAAAAGCTCAAGAAGCGAGTAGACACACTGAATCAGAGAATTCAGCGACTCCGTCAGCAACTGGCCGGAGCGAAGAAGCAGCGCGACGAGTCGGGCGAGGCCGCGGCGATTCAGCGGCAACTTGCCGCCGCCGAGGCCGAACTCGCGAAAGTCAAGAGCGACGAGCATTGACCGTCTGGCCCGAACGGGCTGACGCAGGCGCGATCGAATCACCGGAACGCTCGGCGACCACGGACTCAATGCTCAGGGAGTGAGCATTCCGGACATGCTGCGACGCAGCTCGCGAAGGCTATTGGCCTGTTCCGGACTGAAGTGTCCCTGGCGCTGGCCGTACGTGTCCATCCAAACGGCCAAACGTTCCCAGGCGTCGGGGGGGAGTTTCGCGTCGTAGTGGCCGGCCTTGAGGAGCCTTAAGAGCGGGCTTTGCTGGGCCGCCCCGGCGCCGGCGACGGAACGGCCTTCGAGATACCGGGCCATGACATGCTCGCGGAGGCTTGGCTTGCCGTATTCGACCAGCGTCGCGTACGACTTTTCGGCCGTCAGGTCATATTTCGCCCCTTTCTCGTTCGGCTTGTGGCATGCCACGCAGTGCGTTTCGAGCACGGGCTGAATCAGCGTTCGGAAATCCAGCGGCCAGGATCCCTCGGGCCCCGGCGTGATCTTCGATGGTTCCCGCCCCAGGGCCGTGGCCGAGAGGTTCGGCGGCGACGTGTTGCGCGGCTCGTGACAGCCCACACACGTGGTGGTCTGGCCCGGCTGCACATAGGCCGCGCTCCGCATCGTCTGCACGGCCATGCCGTCGGCATCCAGGGCCTGGAAAAAGAACGACACGCCCGATGGGACGCGGAAGAATGCGGATCCGTCCTCGTCCACCGGCACCGAACCGATCACGAACTTGCCCGGATCGTCGCGGGTGACCCCGATCTCCGGATAGTTCATCGTGGGGTGTGTCTTGGCCGGCACGCCCACCAGGCGCAACCGCCGGATCGAGCCGCGTTTGACCGATTCCAGGCCGTCGTACACGTTCAACAGCAGCATGCGGCCCTCCTGGGCTCCATCCCAAGCCACTTGCGGCGGGACGGTGTGCGGGCGCGGCCGCGGGCGGACCGGCAATGGCGACATGCTCGAAATCGCCGGATCGCGATAGATGAGCTCCAGGTTGCCGAAGGCGTCGAACAGGTAGATGCCCGTGGCATTGACCGGCTCGGCCGGGCCCGGCCAGCCAATCATCTCCTGGTCGCTCCACGACACGAGGTAGTGGTTCTCCGACAGAGGGAACGGATTGATGAAGTAGCTCTTGGGCCAGCCCTCGGTCTCCGGAAAGCAGACCTCGGGGGTGAGCCGGGTCATGGCAGCCTCGCTGTCGGCGCC
>CAZFKF010000256.1:0-6699 GCA_964518805.1 uncultured Planctomycetaceae bacterium
TGAATGTCCTGAGGGACCACAACCGGTTCGAGAAGGAGTACCGGATCATCCGGCCTGACGGAACCATCTGCTGGGTGCTGGGCAACACCACAGCCCGGCCCATGCCCGATGGCACGCTCCGGCTGTGTGGCACCGTATCCGACATTACCGAGCGGAGGGAAGTCGAAGAGCGCAATCGCGTACAGCAGGCCCTGCGTCACAGCAACGACGAACTTCAGGCCATCTACGACAACATGGCGGACGGATTGCTCATCGCAGACTGCGCCACAGGCCGATTCCTGCGCACGAACCCCGCGATGTGCCAGATGCTCGGGTACTCTGCTGACGAGTTGCTGTCGATGTCTGTGGCAGACATTCATCCACCGGAAGACGTGCCCGGCATCCTGGAGAGATTCGGCACGCAGCCGGAAGGGAAGCGGATCGTCACCCAAAGCCGAGCCGTTCTCAGAAGAAACCGGACGGTGTTCTATGCCGACATCAGCAACATTCGCGTCTCCCTACATGGACGGCCCTGCATCATCGGCCTGTTTCGGGACATTACGGAACGCAAGCGGATGATCGAGGCGCTGCAGCAGGGCCACGACGAACTTCGGGCCATTCACGACCAAATCGTGGACGGCATCCTGGTTGCCGACGCGGAGACCTTGAAACCCGTTCGAGCCAATGCCGCCTACTGTCGCATGCTGGGGTATTCTCGCGAAGAGATCTACTCCGTGTCGCCGGAACGTCTTCACACACCTGACGAGTTGCCCCGGGCATGGGAACACTTCGACACGGTCACGGAGGGGTTCGTCGCGCGAACGGAGGACATGCCGTTCTTGCGCAAGGACGGCAATGTCATCTACCTGGATGTCGTCTCCAGTCCGATCTGTTACAACGAGCGGCCCTGCTGGATCAGTTTCTTTCATGACGTGACCGAACGCAAACGGGCCCAGGAGGCCCTGGAACGCCAGCACCGCACGCTCAAGCACCTGCTGCAATCCAGCGACCACGAGCGGCAGACGATCGCCTACGAGATCCACGACGGCCTGGCCCAGCAGTTGGCCGGGGCCATCATGCAGTTTGACACGTACGTCTATCAGAAGGAAAAGGAGCCCAAGTTCGCCGCCAAGGCGTTTGAAGCGGGATTGACGATGCTTCGGCAAGGTTACGCCGAGGCCCGGCGTCTCATCAGCGGCGTACGGCCCCCCATTCTTGACGAAGAGGGCGTCGTGGCAGCCATCGCCCACCTCGTGAACGAGGAACGGCGCAAAAAAGGACCGAAGATCGAGTATCTGAGCAAAGTCGAATTCCACCGGCTGACGCCGATCCTCGAAAACGCCATCTATCGGATTGTCCAAGAGGCGTTGACCAACGCTTGCAGACACAGCGAGAGCCCACGGGCGGAAGTGCAGTTGGTGCAGCACGGCGACATGGTCCGGATCGAAGTGCGGGATCGGGGCAAAGGCTTCAAGCCGGAAGAGATTGAGGAACGCCATTTCGGTGTGGCCGGTATTCGAGAACGAGCCCGGTTGCTGGGCGGCAGTGCGACCATCGATTCCGAGCCCGGCAACGGCACGAGGATTGTCGTGGAACTGCCGGTCGTGCTGAGGAGAGAAGAGGACGCCTGCTAGAAGGTGGCGAGGCAGGAGACCGGCGGCACGCACCTCTTCCAGAAGTGCGTTCGCTCTCGCGGGGTGCCCGTTTGAGGTTCATCATTTTGGAGGATTAAGCATGTCCAACTGCACAATGACGACTCGGCGGCGTTTCCTGACTCTCGCGGCATCCGCCGGCGCGGCGGCCGTCCCCAACCTGATCCCCTCGGCGGCGCTTGGTTTGGGCGAGAAGGCTGCGCCCAGCGATCGGATCAGGGTGGGCATGATTGGCGTGGGGCGGCAGGTGCTGGCTTTCAATCTGCCGTTCTTCGTCAGCCAACCGGATTGCGAGGTCGTGGCCCTATGCGATGTCGATCGCTGGCGCCTGGAAGTCACCGAACAGCGGACCGCCTCGTACTACGGCGAGAAGAAGAACCGCTGCCCCAAGATTCCGCGGTGCTCCCGCTACGTCGACTTCCGCGAGGTGCTGGGGCGCAACGACGTCGACGCCGTCATGATTTCCACTCCCGACCATTGGCACGTGCCCATGGCCGTCATGGCGGTCAAAGCGGGAAAGGACGTCTGCTGTGAGAAGCCGCTCACGCGAAGCATTGCCGAGGGGCGGTTGCTCAGCGACCTGGTCGCCCGGCACAAGCGCGTATTCCGCACCGACAGCGAATTCCGCAGCCTGCCGCAATTCCATCGCGCGGTCGAGTTGGTCCGCAACGGGCGGATCGGCAAGCTGCACACCATCCGCACGGGCGTGCCGCGCGGCATCGAGACTTCTCCGAAGCACGCTCCGATGGCGGTGCCCGACGAACTGGACTACGACCTGTGGCAAGGGCCCGCGCCCCTTCGGCCTTATACCGAAGAGCGCGTCCACCGAATCAAGGACTACGAGCGGCCGGGCTGGATGAACATCCGCGACTACTGCGACGGCATGATCCTCAACTGGACCACGCATCTGAACGACATCGCCCAGTGGGGCAACAACACGGATCGCACCGGTCCGGTGGCCGTCGAAGGCCGCGGCAAGTTCCCGCCCCCGGGCAGCCTGTGGGACGTGTGCTACGAGTTCGAGTTCACTTGCGTCTACGCCAACGGCGTGCGGCTGATCTGCAAGACCGATGCCCCTTACACGCGGTTTGAAGGGGACGAAGGCTGGGTCCAGGCCAACTTCAGTTCGACCAACACCCTGCAAGCGGAACCCGCGTCGCTCCTGAACGCCCAGATCCCCGCCACGGGACTGCACTTTCCGCTCCTTCACGAAAAGCGCGACTTTCTCAACGCGGTGAAGACGCGAGGCCAAACACTCGAGGACGCCGAGGTCGGGCATCGTACCGCGTCTCTGGGGCACCTGGGTCACATCGCCATCCAACTGCACCGCCCCCTGAAGTTCGACCCCGCGAGGGAACGATTCGTGGGCGACGATGAAGCCAACACGATGCTGGCCTTGCCTCCCGGGCGCAGCCCGTGGGTCCTGTAGTCCGCAGGTTGCCTGTGGCATCGTCTACTCGGGGCGCCGCTCATTTCAGTCCGTCGAGGAAGGCGTGTAGCTTGTCCGGCCAGTCCTTCACGTCCGGCGGCAATACTGGAAGGAGGCCGAAGCCGTGACCGCCGCGTTCCGTCTTGGTGAAATCGCAGGGGACGTTTCTCGTCTTGCACGCTTCGGCATACGCGACAGAACTTGGTGCGTACGTGTCGTCTCCCGCAACGTAGACGAAGGCGGGGGTCTTCACCGGCGCGACCTCGTCGAGCACCTTGCCGTCCTTCTCCAGGTAGGCCGGATACATCAACACGACGAAGTCCGGTGGAGTCCCTGCGGCCGTCGCGTGCGTCAACCGGGCCGCGAGGTGAGCGCCCGCCGAGAACCCCATCACGCCGATCCGCTTCGTGCTGAGCCCGAACTCAGCGCCGCGCTTCTGAAGCAGCGCGAGCGCCGTCTTCGCATCGGCGATGGCCAGATCGCGCGTCTCCGTGCCCGCGCTGACGTGATACAAGAGGATCGCCACGTCGTAGCCGAATTCGTTCAGCCTTCGTGCCACGAAGTAGCCCTCGTGGTTGATCGCGAGGATCGCATAGCCGCCGCCAGGGCAGACCATGACCGTCCCCCGCGCCGGCTTCTGCGTCGCCGGGAACAGTTCCAACGCCGGAGTCTCTACCTTGTGAATGCGGTCAATGCCGTCCTTGCCGGACTCGACTACCGGCGCGCAAACGGCCTCCTTGCCGTCGAGCGAGATGCGACGGATGTCAGCGGCCTGCGCCGCGGACAAACCAAGTACAACCAGCAGGGCGAGAACAACTGTCGTTCGGCTCATGACAATTCCACACCGATTCCCGGGTGATGGGAGGATCTGTTGCGATGACGGCTACGGCCGCCTTGACACGCCGTGGCCGTCGTTGGCCTTCCATTATAATGACTCCGAGCGGCCGGTCATAGTCGCTCATTCGTGGCACGTCGACTCAATTCAGCAGGAGATGCACGCTTGCCCAGTGAGAACCGTCGCGCATCGCCGACGTGCGCGGGATGACGGCTTGCGTAAACCGCGGGTTCCGATTTGTCACAGGGCAGTCGCAGGCTGATCCTACGGAAAGAGGGCCATGAGGCTGTCGGCAAACAGCTTCATGCCGCGGGCGTCGGGGTGGTTGATGCCGTTGAGCAGGAGCGTGCGATACGGGATGCCCTGACGCCATAGCCGGCCCCAGCGAAGCGAGGCGTCGGCCAGGGCCACCTGATGTTTGGCCGCGAATGTGCGCAGGCCGGCGACGTAAGGCCGCGGATCGTCGTCGATCTGTTGCTCGCGAGTCAGGCCCATCCAATCTGGACGCACGTAGTGCGGCGTGAGAATGATCCATTCGGCGCCGATCTTGCGGAAGTCGGCCAGCAGGCGGCTGTACTGCTGCTCGACCTGTTCCGTGCCCATCCAGGCGTCGTTGACGAACTCCGACACCACGAGGTCGGGACGCACGGCGAGCACCTTCTCCTGGTAGTTGTGTTCGCTGCCGGGCGGTTCGGCCAGGTAGCTCGACGTGTTGCGCCCGCCCCAGGCCTCGGTGATCATCTCGATCTTGGCCTTGGGGAATGCGGCCTGCAAGCGGGCGGCGAACTGGCCCTGCCATCGCTGGTGCTCGTAGTCGGGCACGTAGGTGCCGACGGTCACGCTGTCGCCCCAGGCCAGAATCCTCACCGGCTGGCCCGCCCGGAGCTTGCCCAGCGTCTTGGGAACAGGCGCTCGGCGGGCGAAGGCGACGGCTTGGGAGGCTCGGGATACGCAGTCTCCAGGATCGGGAAGAGGTTTTCCGCCGCAAGCCGCTGGATGGGACCGGGGATCCAAACGTTGGCCAACCTTTGTTCGCCATTGGCAAGCGGCGGCGAGAGCGGAGCGGCGGCATGAGGCTCGCCCGGCCGCAGTGCAACCTGCCCGTCGGGCCGGAGCACGATCGAGTCCAGCCGCAGCAAGCCATGGCGATACGTGATCGCGACCGCGTCGTCCGCCCCGATTCGCCCTTGCGACATGCGTCCGAGGGTGCCCCACAGCGAGTCGAAGTCGAAGTCCTTGCCACGCTCGTAACGCGGTGAATCGTGGCCGGCGCCGGCGACCTCGACGCTTTCGGGGATGAGCAGGCCCGTGGCCGAACACTCCTGGACCAGCAGGCCGCGCAGCACGGCGCCCCGCATCCAGCCGGGCGCGGCGGGATTGAAGAGCGGCAGCCTATCGTACTTCTCGGCCTTGACGTTGACGATCGCCGGTTTCGGCACGGCGACCGTGGCCTTGGGGGTCACGACCTCGACTTGCCAATCGCCGGTGATTTTCAATTGAACGGGCTCGGCGGCCGGCGCGCTCAGCAGGCACGCCGGCGCCAGAACCAAAACGGTCGCGGCGAGAAGGGTAGTGGATATCTTGCAGTTCATGTCCTATTCCTTTCGTGGAAGTCCGCTCGTGGAATCGCAAAGAGGCGTGCGAGACACCGGGACCAGTGTACCAGATGTGCGACTAAGCCGCTCGCCCGCAAGAATCCCCTAAAGGATGTGCTATGCCGGCTCGCATTGAGGGGCCGGTCAAGATCCGCTGCGGTGCCAGACAACGGGGCTCGAGGGCGTCCATCCCCTTCGGCACGATCTTGGCCATCTGGACCATGGAAGGCGGCACGCCGCTCTGTTACCATGCGAATATCCCTAATTGGAAACGCAATGGAGCGGAGCTCGCTGGTGGGAGCCGGGCTCCACAGACTTGCCCGCCTTGGCAGCTTCGAGGAGAACGACCATGGACACGTCCTTTGCATCCCGAATCCGGACCATCGCCACGTTGGCGGCCTCTTTGCTAACGATTGACACCGGCGTTTGGGCCGCGGAGTTGCACGTTGCGAAGAATGGCAGCGACGCTAACCCGGGAACCGTGGCGCAGCCGTTGCTCACGATCCAGCGCGCGGCCGACATGGCGCAGCCGGGCGACGTGGTGACCGTGCACGCCGGCACGTACCGCGAGCGGGTCAACCCGCCGCGGGGCGGCATGTCGGAGTCGCAGCGGATCGTCTACCAGGCGGCCCACGGCGAGAAGGTCGAAATCAAGGGCTCCGAGATCGTCAAGACCTGGGTCAAAGACCGCGGCGATGTGTGGAAGGCGACGCTGCCTAACTTGATGTTTGGGTCGTACAATGTCGCGGGAGCCGCGACGTTCGGGGCGTTTAATCCGTACAACGACCTGATCCGTGGCGACTGGTTCGATCCGCGGGGCCGCGAGCATCACACCGGCGCGGTTTACTTGGACGGCCAATGGCTCACCGAAGCCGCCAAGCTCGATGACCTGTTCGCCCCGGCGGGATCGAAGACGGCCGAGCCGGCCCCGGGGCCGCAGTACCTGTTGAACGTCGCTTGGCTGCGGGCCGGCAAGCTCGGCGCCGCGGCGAACGTCCCCGCGGCGAGTTTCACCTCGCACCAGGGCACGCAGAACGCGCCGTGCTCGGAAGGCGGGCTGTGCGTCGGCTTCATCGAGCACGGCCACTGGATCCGCTATCCGGCGATCGACTTCGGCCAGCGGGCCGAACAGATGGAGTTCCGCGTCGCCGCAGCCTGTGGCGTTTCGGAAAATGATTGCCCATTGGAAGGCTGAAAAGGGTAGAGTAA